>JAKAUH010000605.1 GCA_021818605.1 Planctomycetota bacterium | reverse complement strand
CGCGATGTCGATCGCGCCGCCGGCGGTCGTCGTCGCCGACCCGCCGTCGGTGATCGCGGCCTGTACCTTGTTGTGGATCTGATTCTCCGAGCCGGAGCCGGCGCCGGCGAAGGCGACGCCCGCCCAGAAGCCACCACCGGCGGCGGCCGAGCCGGAGACCGCAACCGCGTGGATCGACGCCCCGTCGGTCGCCTGGATGTCGATGTCGCCGGTCGTCGTTGTCACGACGGCACCGTCAATCACGGCTCGCACCGTGTCCTGGATGGTATTCAACGAGACCGAGATGCCGATCGACGCTGAGCCGCCGGCGTCCTCACCAATGGCGATCGCCAGCGCGGCGGCGCCGCTGATCGCCTCGATCGTCGGGCTGTCGGTGGCCGCGATGACGATCGAGCCCGGGGCCGAGATCAAGGACCAGTCCTGAGTGTTCGTGAAGTTCACCGTGTTGAAGTCGGTGATGGTCAGCGGCGACTGACCGATGTATTCGTAGCTGGCTCCGATCATCCCCTGGCCGCTGAAGCCAGCCTCGATGCCGACGGTCTGGTAGGGCTGGACGGTCAGGCTCGCCGGCGGTTTCCCGTCGGCGACGAATGTCGCGGGGAGGTACGAGCCGGACCTGTCGGAGCCGAGGAGCTTCCAGAGCGTTTGATCGCTGAAATCCATGAGGTTGAAGTTGGACACGGGCAGCGGGGACGAGCCGATGTACTGGTACACCTTGCCCTGGCGGCCCTCGCCGGCAAAGCCCTGCTCCACGTCGACCGTATCCCCCGGCTTGACCGTCACCGTCAGCGGGCTCCCGTCGGTCGTGTACGTTGTCCGAGCGTTGAGATCCATCCACTCAGCGGCATCATTGAAGTTCACCAGGTCGAAGTTGCCGACGGACAGCAGGCCCGAGCCGATGTAAACGTAGCGGTGACCGATGGTGCCCTGGCCCTGAAAGCCCGGCAGGATGTCGACCGTGTTGCCAGGCACGAGCGTGACGGTGATCGGCTGGGCGGTGAAGGTCGCCGGTCCGTTCGTGTTCGAGACGACCTTCCACCTGGCCTGGTTGCTGAAGTTGATATCATTGAAATCGGTGATCTGGAGCGGCCCGGACCCGATGTACTGGTAGCGGTCGCCAGAGTTCACGCTGCCGTAGTGAGAGACGAAGCTGGTTGGCAGGTCGACGGTGTTGCCCGGCAGGATGGTCACGGCCAGCGGGTCACCATTGGCGGTGTAGTTGGCCCGCGTGGAGACGACCCGGCCGGTGTGGCCAGTGTCGGTGATGGTGGCGAGGATCGTGTTGTGGATCGTGTTGCCCGCGCCTGCGCCTGCGCCGGCACCGGCGAAGCCATCGCCGGCCTCGGCCGCCGCGGATCCGCCGATGGTGAGAGTCTTGATGGTCGCGGCCGAGGCGGCGTTGACGTCGATGTTACCGGTCGAGGTCACCCGCGAACTGTCGATGTTCGCCGTGATCGTGTCGGTGATGAGGTTCTGCGCCGCGGAGGCGCCGATCGATATGGCAGCGCCCCCGCCGGGCTCGATCGCGAAGCCGATCCCGCCGGCCATGGCCTGGATGGTCGACGCATCCCGGGCCGTGACGGAAACTCCCGAGGAACCGATTCCGGAGGTCGCCAGGTCGGCGACATTCTGGATCTGCGCCTCGGCTGCGTCGCGGATGGTGTTGACCGAAACGGCCCCGCCCAGCGCGAAGGTGCCGGCGCCGGCCCCGCCGACGCTCAGCGAGTTAATCTGCCCGGTGTACTCCGCGTCGACGATCACCTGCTGCGCCAGGATGGGGCCGCCGACATTCTCGATCCCGGCCTGCACGATGTTGCTCGCCGTGCTCGAGGGGTTATTCGGGTCGCCGCCCAGGTCGTTATATGCCACCGAGGCGCCGAAGGCCGCCGTCCCGGCTCCTGTGACGGCACCGGCCAGCGAGTTGATCGTCGAGCCGTCGACGGCCTGAACGGTCAGGGTGCCGTGCGCCTGGACCGGGGCGACGAGGATGTTCTCGATATGGGCCTCGATGTCGTTCTTGATCCAGTTCAGCGAGACTGAGCCAGCCAGCGAGGCCTCGCCGGCACCCGTACCGCTAACGGCGAACGACCAGATCTGCGCGTCGGGCTTCTGAGTGGTCACTTCCTGCCAGGACTTCGGATTCGAGAAATCGACGGCGTCGAAATTCGTGACGTTCAGTGGGGTGTTGCCGATGTACTTGTAGCGGTGCCCGATCGTGCCCCCCTTCAGGCCCTGGTCCGGGGCGTAGTTGTTCCCCAGCTCGACGGTCTGGCCCGGCGTGACGGTGACGGCCGGGGAGAGGGTCTGGCCGTCGGCTGTGTAGGTCGCCGGCAGTGGATCAGGCAGGGAGGCCGGCTGGGCGATTCCGGCGAAGACGGTGAGGTTGCCCGTGGTTGCGGTCACGGCCGAGTCATCGACCACGGCGAAGATGTTGCTCTGCATGTCGTTGACCGCCGCGGAACCGGCCGCCGCGAACGTGCCGGCGCCGCCGCCGTTGCCGGCGACGGCGATCATCGTCGGCTGCGCCGTCGCCTGGACGGTCAGGTTGCCCGCCGCCGTGACAGTGGAGCTCTGGCCGATCGTCGCCAGCTCGTTGTCGCTGATGAAGTTGGTCGAGACCGAGCCGCTGACCGAGGCATCGCCGCCCCCGGCTCCGCCGACCGTCACGTTGATGATCTGCGGGTTGTCGTTGGACAGGATGCTGACATCGCCACCAAGAGACTGGACGTTCGAGCCGTCCACGCGGGCCTGGACCTGTCCCTGCGTGGGTGTGTAGGTGATCGGCTTCCACAGGCTCTTGTCAGTGAAGTCAACCGATGCAAAATTGTCACCCGTGGCGTTACTGACCGTCAGGGGCTTCGACCCGATGTACTCGTAGCGGATCGGGCCCTGTTTGCTGCTGGTCGGCGCACCCTTGCCGACGAAGCCATACTCGACGTCGACCGTCTGTCCCGGCTTGATGGTGACGCTCAGCGGCGTGCCGTCGGCGGTGTACTGGGCCGCGTTGGTTGATGGGACGACCTTCTTCCAGTTGCTGGCATTCTTGAAGTCGACGTTATTGAAATCGCTGACCGTCAGGGGATTGCTGCCGATGTACTCGTAGCGGTCGCCGACCTTTCCCTTGCCGACGAGGACGGAGTTCACGGCGACGATCTGGCCCGGGTTGACAGTGACGGTCACCGCACCGGCTCCGGCGGCGGTGAAGTTGGCCGACTGCTGGGCGGCCGGGATCGACTGGGACGGGTTGCCCGGGTCGCCGCCGATGTAGTTGTAGGAGACCGCTGCGGCGGCGCCCACATCGCCGCCGAAGCTGGCGCCGATGGCCCCGCTGCCAATGAGCGGTTGGTCGGTCGCGGCCACGGTGACAGGCCCCTGGGCAGTCACGGTCGAGCCCTGGCTGGCGTAGGCCTGGACGTCGTTCGTGATCCAGTTCAGCGCGATCGCGCCGCCAGCGGCGAAGTCCGCCGCACCACTGCCGGCTCCGGCGAAGTCGTAGACCTGCGAGCCGTCGGTCGACGGCAGTTTCAAGGCGTTATCGTTAAGGGTGATACTCGCGAGGCCGGATGGGGCCGCCGGCGGCTGAAATCCGGCCAGGATGTTGACCGAGCCGCCATCGGAAACAACTATCGAGCCGACGACGGACGCAAGGACCGTGTTCTGCACGCGCGTCATGGCGACCGAGGCGCCAATGCCGGTGCCGCCGGTACCGATGGCGAGAGCTCCGGCGACGGTGACGACGGTCGTGCTGTCGCCGGCCGCAATTCCAACGTCGCCCGGCGCCTCCAGGTCGGCGCCGCCGGTCACGGCGGCATTGTAGGTGTTCTGCACCTGGTCGACGACCACCGAGCCGCCCAGCGCGAAGGAATCGGCCCCGGTCGCGCCGATGGCGACGCCCACGACCGTGCCATCTCCAACGGCACTGACCTCGGCCGGCTGGCCGGTCCCGGTCGACTTCAACGTCGCGCCGGCGACATCGGCCCGGGTGGTATCGCCGAGCAGGTTGAGGGCCAGCCCGGCGCCGACCGCCGCGGTCCCGCCCGAGATGGCGGCGCTTCCACCGACGGCGATGGCGGTCGTGCCGTCGCTGGCCTTGACGAGGACCGGACCACCGACCGCGACGTCGGTGGTGCCCGACGGGTTGGTGGCACTGGCGGCGTCGACAAGCGCGCTGACGGTGTTGGCGGTCTGGTTGACGGCCGCGCTGCCGGCGAACGCCCCCGTCTCGTCGCTGACGCCGACGCCGACCGCCGCGGCGACCAGGACGCCGACCTCCTCGGCCAGAACCGACAGTGACCCGGTGGTCCGCAGGTACGAGTCCTCGATCCCAGCCGTGACGGTGTTTCCCAGGAAGTTCACGGCGACTGCGCCGCCGACCCCTGCGTCGTTGCCCACGCCGACCCCGCCCGCGAACGAGTAGAACGACGACCCGTCGGTTGCCTGGACGGTGATGTTCCCGGTCGAGCTGTTGGCCGTCTGGCTGTCGGCGATCAGCGCCTGCACCGTGTTCTGGATAAAGTTGACCGAAACGGTCCCCGCCACTCCGGCCGATTCGGAGCCGTAGCCGGCGGCCCCGGTGACGTCGACGATGAGGGCGCCTGAGGAGGCCGTGACGCTGAGGTCTCCCTTGTGCTTGAAGGGGGCCGTTGCGTTCCCTACACTGGTCATGTCTGACTTGACCGTGTCGGCGATGTTGGTGATTGCGACCGAGGCTCCGACTCCCGCCTCGCCCCCGAAGCCGGCGGCTCCGGCGATCTGGATGACTTGCAACTCGTCGTCCGATCGGAGTGTTACACTTCCGGCGATGGTCCCGGTGCTGTTCTCGAGCCCCGTCGCCGTGGTTTCCGAGATCCATGTCACGCCCACAGAACCGGCGCCGGCGCCCGACGAACTGCCCGATGCACCGGCGACGCCTGCCTCCAACGAGGCGACCCAGCCGGTCCGAATCGCCTCGATGTCGAGGCTACTGGCCCTCAGCGTCGTCCCGTTGACGAAGGCGTCCGTGGTTCCGCCCGAGAGCAGGTTCACACCGACGGCGCCGGCGATCCCGGCGTTGGAACCGCTGCCGTTGTTGAGCGCCAGTGCGACCCCACCGGCCAACGAGCCGACGGTTGTTGAGTCTTCCGCGTGGATCGTCAGGCCGCCGGTGATGGTGAGCGGGCCGGCCATGTTGACGTAGGCGAGGGCGTTGTCGTCGTTGAGGAAGTTGACCGTCACGGCGCCCGAGATCCCGATACCCGCCTGGCCGGCGTTCGGGGCCGTCTGCCCGCTTGAGCCGAAGTTCCCCAGCTTTGAGAACAGATAGGGAATCTTTCCGAGAGCCGAACCCACGCTGCTCCCGCCGCTGCTGGTGAGATTGAGGGCGTTGCTGGTGCTCGACAGGCCGTTGCCCGAGCTGTTGGGTAATCCCGTGCTGCTGCTCGATGGACCCGCATTCGAGGACGTCCCTGCCCCCGAGACACCCACCGCCAGAACGACGCCGTCGTTCGCGGCGTGGACGAGAACGCCGCCGTCGACGGTGACGCCGCCGGGCGTCCCGACCGCGGCCTCATTGACCTGGTTGCCGATGACCGCCTGGGTGTCGCGGCTGAGGTAGTTGAACGCGGTGCTCGCTCCGACGCCGATATGGCTCGACACCGACACACCACCCGCGAGGGTGATCACATAACTGGTATCCAGCGCCTCGACAAGCAGCGAAACGCCGCGATCGTTGCCGTTCTGGACGACATCGCCCTTACCAACCACGATCGTGGCACCAGCGTCGATCTGGGCGAGAGTCGTGTCGACAGTGACAGTCGCCAGGAAGGCCCCGTTGAACCCGAGGTTACCCGACTGCCCGCCGGATCCGCCCAGCGTGGCCATCACGCCCTCGTTGGAGGAGTTCACGTCCAGCGCATCGGCGTAGACCTTCGCCCCGTTCTCGATCACGGCGGTGGCGCTCTTGTTGTCGTAGATCACGAGGGCCCCGGCGCCGACGGCCGCCTTGCCGGATGTGGTCCCCAACCCCGGCAGGTTGAAGAGATTGTTCGGCGTCCAGGACTGGTTCGCTTCCGACGGTCCGCTGATGCCGAACGTCTGGAAGTTGCCGACGATGTTGACGATCATGTTCACGTTGCCGGCGTGGACCGTGACGTCCTGGTTGCCATGCGGGAACGTGATCTTTCCGTTATTGGACTGCGAATCCTGGTTGACGAGGGCCCCTGACTCGATCCGGGCGTCCGCGACGTTCTGGTAATCCATTCCCGTGAACGCGCCGGCCAGGGAGATTTTCTGGCCCTTGGCCGTCGCCGTCGTCCAGTTGTTGACCCCGTTGGCAGTGAGGCCGAGGTTGTCGTTGAGATAGCTGGCGACCTGGGTCACCTCGTTCCTGGCCATGCTGTTGACTGGGTTTGTCTCGGTCCAGTTCTTTGTGTCCGAGAAATTGGCTGTCCCCAGGTCGAGAGTCTGGGGCGAGCCCTTGTAGGTGTAGCGGGCCCCGACGTTCCCGACGCCCTGGAATCCGGGCTCGACGTCGACCGTATCGCCCGGGCGGACGACGACCGTGCCGGTCTGCTGGGTGGTGAACGTGGCGGCGCGACTCTGGGGCTGGAGCGAATTCAGCAGGGCGCCAAACCAGAACGAACTGGGGTCGATCTGGTTGATGTTGTCCGCGGTGACGTTGATGGCGTCGACGGCGTCCACCTGGGCATTACCGGCAATGTGGGCCGTCGAGTCGTTCTGGAAGATCCCGATGGCGATCGCGACCGAGCC
>JAKAUH010000786.1 GCA_021818605.1 Planctomycetota bacterium | reverse complement strand
GCTGAGAACCTCGGGAGAGAGTTCGGGGGTGTGGGTCTTGTTCATGCTATTCATACGAACAACGCCATCAGATCGTTCGTAGGATTTAACGGAGTAGTAGGTAGAGCGCCGAACGTTTGCGTGGCTCACAGATCGGGCACCGTGCCCCCGACCGGCCCGGTCCGATCCGGGTCTTCGGTAGGAGGCGGCTCCGTCCGCCGATCTGTCCGGTCCGATCCATCCCGAGCCCGCGGGGTCGGGGGCGGAGCCCCCTCCTACACAGGACCGGTCCGGGACAGCGGGCCGATTCCGAATAGGCGAGCCGGGCCGGGCCGGTAGGCCAGCTCCTCTTGCCCGTAAGCCATCCAACCGTCCGGCGCGCTAGCCCACCTCGCTCACCACCAGAGCTTCTACGTGCCCACAGCCTTAGATTCACGGAGTCCTTCATGAGCCGTGCCCTCCTGATCATCGACGTGCAGAACGAGTATTTCACCGGTGCGCTGCAGATCACCCATCCGGCCGGGCATTTCGAGCGGATCCTGAAGGTGATGGACGCCGCGGTGGGCCGGATTCCGACGGTGGTCATCCAGCACCATTCGGAGAGCGAGAACCTGCCGATCTTCCGCAAGGGGACCCGCGAGTGGGAGCTGCACCCCGAGGTCGCGGCCCGGCCGTGCGACCTGCGGATCGAGAAGTCCCTGCCCGGCAGCTTCACCGGCACGCCGCTGGAAGAGTGGCTGCGGGCGCGCGGGATCGACACCGTGACCATCGCCGGCTACATGACCCACATGTGCTGCGACACAACCGCCCGCCAGGCCGTACACCGCGGGTTCAAATCCGAGTTCCTCAGCGACGCCACCGGCACCCTGCCGCTCTCGAACGCCGGCGGTCAGGTAACCGCCGAGGAATTGCAGCGCTCGATCCTGGCCGCGCAGGCGCAGTTGCTCAGCGAGGTCCTGCCCTCCGACCGCTGGCTCGAGCGGTTGTGAGCATCCCCGGGCTCGTGAACGGCGACCGGGTCACTCGATCCCCAGCTCGCGCTGGATCTCCTCGAGCGGCACGCCTTTTGTCTCGGGCATGACAAACAGGGCCCACAGCAGTTGCAGGAACATCATCGCCGCGTAGAAGACGAAGACGCTCCCCGCGCCGATCTTTCCGACGATGATCGGGAAAGTCCACGAGATCACCGCGGCCATGATCCAGTGGGTCGCGCTCCCCAGCGCCTGGCCGGCGGCCCGCACGCGGTTGGGGAAGATCTCGCTGATGAACACCCAGATCACCGCCCCCTGGCTGAACGCGTGCGAGGCGATGAACAGCATCAGGCCGGCCAGCACGACCGCGTTGCCGATCATCGTGAACCGTTCGCTGTACGTGAGGAACGCCCAGGCCGTCATCCCCAGGCTAATGAGGTAGCCGACCGACCCGATCACCATCAGGCGGCGGCGGCCGAAGTGGTCGATGACCAGCATGGCCAGCATCGTGAAGACCAGGTTTGTCCCTCCCACGGCCACCGCCTGGAGCAGCGCCGAGTCGACGTCGGCGCCCGCCATCTTGAAGATCTGCGGGGCATAGTAGAGGACTGCGTTGATCCCCGAGAGCTGGTTGAACGCAGCGATCGCCACCGCCAGGAGGACCGGCCGGCGATACGCGAGGCGGAACAGCGATTCGCCCTGCTTGTGGTGCTCGGGGTCGATCGAGGCCCGGATGTCGGCGACCTCCTGTTCGACGCTGCCGCCGTCGACGCCCAGCCGCATCAACACGGCGCGGGCCTCGTCGTCGCGGCCCCGGCCGACGAGCCAGCGGGGGCTCTCGAGCGTGGGGAGCATCAGCAGGAAGAACAGGGCCGAGGGCGCCGCCAGCACGCCGAGCATCCAGCGCCATTCCGTCTCGCCAAGGTGCATTTGCGCGATGAAGTAGTTCGACAAAAACGCGAGCAGGATGCCGAGGACGATGTTGAACTGCTGGATCGCGACCAGGCGCCCGCGATACCGCGCCGGCGAGATCTCGGCGATGTAGAGCGGCGAGACGACCGAGGCCCCGCCCACCGCGACGCCACCGAGGAAGCGAAAGATGAGGAACGAGACCCAGTCCCAGGCCAGGGCGGTGCCCAGCGCGGTGACGAGGTAGAGGATCGCCAGCGCGATCAGGGCTTTCTTCCGTCCCCAGACGTCGGCCGGCCGGCCAGCCAGGATCGAGCCGAAGATGGTGCCGATCAGCGCGATGGCGACAGTGAACCCCAGGCCCAGGTCCGACAGCGTGAAGACCGATCTCAGCGCGTCGGTCGTCCCCGAGATCACCACCGTATCGAACCCGAACAGCAGGCCGCCCAGCGCGGCGACCAGCGCGCTGCCGATCAGGATGCCCGTCGGTGAGTTCGGGGCGGCGGTGTCTGTCGTCGGTCGAGGTTCGTTCGCGTTCAAGGGTGGGCCTCCGGATTCGTCGAGATTCGCGAGGTTCATGCGCAGCCCTCGGCCGCGCTCTCTCAGTGTTCGGATTTCAGAGACTGTCCCAGGAGGATCGGAGACCGTTTGTCACTTGGGCATTTCCCACCAATTCGAGGCCTCGACCTCGCGCCTTTCACCCTCGCTCGGTTTTCGGTCTCCGCTCTCCGGTCGTCGATTCTCGGTGTACGAGCCGCGCGACCGAAGGCAAGACTCGCCCCGATCGCGCCGCCTCCCTCAACACCGGCACCATCGAATGATCCAGCCAGACCCGCCGGCATACAAGAGGCTCCCGACTACCTTTCGCGCCCACACCCCAGATTGATTTTTTTGCCCAGACTACCAAGAATAGACTGGCTCCGATCGGATGTCCGGAGGAAACTGCCGATCGATGGGACGCGAATGTCCGGGACGTGCCGGACGAGACGAGCATGGCAGCGGCCTGACGACCGGGGCACCTGGGAAACAACCATGATCACGGCATCGATCGCGGGTTCCGTCGTTGACAGACGGAGATGGCTCGGGCGTGCGGACGGGGTTCGACGAGTAACGCGAAACCTCGCGTGGAGGCGGTTCCGGGCGGGGTTCGAGCCGCTCGAGGAACGTCGGGTACTGACGACGTTTACCGTGACCAGCCTTGCCGACAACGGCGCCGGCAGCGGGAATTCTGGCGACCTGCGGTACGTGATCGAGCGGGCCGACGCCCTCGCGACCGGGACGGCCGGTGCGCCCGATTTGATCGAGTTCAGCGGGGTGACGCTCACCCCGGCCGACCACACAATCCGCGTCGGCGGCGGGGCGGCGGGTGCCGTGCCGTTGCCGGCCCTGACAGATGTGGCCACGATTGACGGCGAGACGGCGGGCGGCTTCGACAATCTCACCGGGCTCTTGCTGACGCTGGACGGCAGCGCCCTGCATGGGCAGGGCGACGGCCTGGTCGTTCTGGGCGGTCGCTCGGTCGTGGAGGGCCTCCAGATCGTGAATTTCCCGGGCAACGGTATTCTGGTCCGGTCCTCGGGCAACACCATCGGCGGGAACACGGTGGGGTACAACGCCCAGAATCAGCGGAACAACCCGGCCGGGCGGATCACCAGTCCGCTGCCGCCGTCGCACACGACCCCGGTCTTCGTCCGCCCGCCGGATGGCAACGTGATTTCGGGCAACGGCGGCGACGGTATTTTGATCGCCGACGGCGCCGACAACAACTTCCTGGAGGGGAACTTCGTCGGCACCGACGTCACCGGCACAAAGGCGATGGGCAACCGCGGCGATGGGGTGGCCATCATCAACTCCAGCGGCAACCAGATGCTGGGCACCGTCGCCCCCGACGGGGACAACCCGTTCGTCTTCTACAACGTCATCAGCGGCAACCGCGGCAACGGTCTGGTCGTCAGGAACTCGAACGACACGACCATCTACGCCAACTTCTTCGGACTGGGGGCGGACAATCAGACCCCGGTCGGCAATGGAGGGGACGGCGTGCTAATCGCGGGAACCTCCGACGGCACGAAGTTCGGCGCCAACATCCCGCTGGGGAACGTGACCGCGGCGAACGGCAAGAACGGCGTGGAGGTCGCGGGTTCCGCCTCGCGGACCATCCTGGGGAACAGCTTCGACGGCGTGGCGGCGTTCAACCCGTTGGTCCAGGTCGGCAACCGTCGAGACGGCATCCTGGTCAAGAGTGCCGGCGGAGGCCAGTTTTTCGGCGCCTCGCGGTACAGCACGCTCATCCTGACCTGCCAGGCTTCGGGCAACGGTCGCGACGGGATCGAGATTGCCCGGCGATCCGCGCACGTGCAGGTGAGCCAGAGTGTCGTCGGGATGGCAACCAACGGCAACACCCCCGAGCCCAACGGCCGCGACGGAATCGAGATCCACGGCGGTACGAGAGCGGTCGCCATCGGCGGCTTCGAGCCGTCGGTGGCCGGGGTGCCGGAGTCAGGGATCGGCAAGCCAACGCCGGGCGCCTTTTTCGAGGCGGCCAACCTGATCTCGGGCAATCGCCTCGACGGCGTCGCCATTGAGGGGTGCGCGCGGGGCATCGTCGTGGTCAACAGCCTGATCGGCACGAACATCGCTGGCACCGGACCGGCCGGCAACGGCCGCGACGGAATCCGGATCGACTGGAGCACGCACGACCAGGTCGGCTCGCCGCTCGCCGCCAGCAACTCGCGCGACCGCGTGGTCGTCGCCTTCAATCACGCCGACGGCGTCCAGGTCATCAAGGGTACCGGCAACAGCATCCTCGGCAGCCCGATTTATGGCAACGGGCGGCTCGGCATCGCCCTGCAACACGGCGGCAATCGCGGTCAGTCCGCGCCGCACCTGGCCGCGGCCACGATAGCCGCCAGCGGAGCGACTCAGGTGACCGGCACGCTCTCCGGCCGCCCGGATACGACCTACCAGGTCGAGGTCTTCGCCGGTGCCTCGGGGCTCCGCGGCGATGGGCAGTTCTTCCTGGGCTCGGCGATGGAGACGACCAACGCGCGCGGATTCGCCCGGTTCGTCATTGGCGGATTGACGAACCCGGATCCGACCGGCGCCGGATCTCTCAGCGCGACGGCGACGGGTCCGGCCGGGGATACGTCGATGTTCTCGAGGGCCGTCCGGGCGAAGAGCGGCATCTGAGGCGTTCGGGACCGAGTCTCAGACCAGCTCGTGGATCGGCTCGGTGGTGGGCGGCAGGATCGAGACCGGGCGATTCGCCCGGTCGTTGATGAAGGTGTGCGGGTCGATCCCCATGTTGTGGTAGATCGTCGCCAGGACGTCCTGGTAGTGAACGGGCCGGCTCGCCGCCGAGCCGCCCAGCTTGTCGGTCGAGCCGATCACCTGCCCGACCCGCATCCCGCCGCCCGCGAGCATCGCCATGCTCACCCGCGACCAGTGGTCGCGGCCGGCGGTCTTGTTGATCTTCGGCGTCCGGCCGAAATCGCCCCACGCCACCACCGTGACGTCCTTTTCCAGACCGCGGTTGTGGATGTCCTCGATCAGCGCCGAGACTGCCTGGTCGAAGATCGGCAGTTGCTGCTTGAGCCGGACGAAATTATTGCCGTGCATGTCCCATGAGCCGAACGCGATCGTGACGCACCGCACCCCCGCCTCGACGAGCCGTCGGGCCATGAGGAACTGGTCGTTGTACCTCGGGGCGGCGTCGTCGATGTGCTGCGGCGAGCCGAAACCGTAGCGGGCGCGGAGCCTCGGGTCCTCGCGCGACAGGTCCAGCGCCCGCGCCACCTTGTCCGAGGTCAGCACGTCGAAGGCACGGCGGTAGGCGCTATCCATGCCGCCCACCTCGACGGTGTCGGCACACCGGCGGAACTGATCGAACTGGCCGAGCAGCGCCCGGCGCCGGTCGAACCGCGTGGGTGGAACGTCGGCCGGTGGCTTCAACAGCGCCAGGTCCTCGCCTTCCATCCGCGCCGGCTTGTACGTGTGGCCGAGGAAGCCCGGCCCGGGGCTGCTATAGGGCCGGTGCTGCATCACCGGCGACAGGTCGATAAAGGGCGGCACCACGGGGTCCACCGGCCCCTGCACCCGCGCGATCACCGAGCCGAAATTGGGCCTTCCCTCGCGATCGGCCTGGCCCATCGAGTAGCCGGTGATCGTCTGGGCGCTCGAGTGCTCGTCGCGCAGGCCGACGATCGAGCGAACCACGGCGACCTTGTCCATCAGGCCGGCGAGCCTCGGCAAATGCTCGCAGATCTGGATGCCCGGCACGCGAGTGTCAATCGGCCTGTACTCGCCGCGAATGCTCTCGGGCGCCTCGGGCTTGAGGTCGAACGTATCCTGGTGCGACGGGCCGCCCGTGAGGTAGATCATGATGACGGCCTTGTGCGACGAGCCCGCGGCCCGCGGCCCAACGGGGCTCGCGGCCCGCGTGGTCTCCTCGGCGCGGAGCAGATCGGGCAAGACCAGGCCGCCCATCGCCAGGCCACCGATCTTCAGGAACGACCGCCGCGAATGCCCGTCGCAGAACCGATGATCGCCGCCGCGGCCCCACAAGGTCAGCATGATCCATCCCTCTCATAACACGGCCAGACCGGCCTCGGTCCCTGGAATCCCGGGTTGCATCCCGCTGTTCCACGGGTGCCAGACAGCAAACTCATCAGCGGAAACCTGTCAACGATGACTATCAGACCAGCTCGTGGATCGGCTCGGCGGTGGGCGGGAGGATCGACACCGGTCGGTCGGCCTTGTCGCGGATGAAGGCGTGGGGGGCGATCCTCATGTTGTGGTAGATCGTCGCCAGGACGTCCTGGTAGTGAACGGGCCGGCTCGCCGCCGAGCCGCCCAGCTTGTCGGTCGAGCCGATCACCTGCCCGACCCGCATCCCGC
>JAKAUH010001009.1 GCA_021818605.1 Planctomycetota bacterium | reverse complement strand
ATAGGTCGCCTGGGGCCAACGTTCGTTCGACCCGTAAAGCCAGCGTGCCAGGCTGAGCCGGGCCGCGGCCGGCACCATCAGGGCGAGGGCGACCGGCACCGACAGGGCGACGACCAGGACGAGCCCCCGCCCCGTCGTGCGGCCCCAGTTCCAGCGAGTGTCGCGATCGGCGGCGGCGAGGGCCTCGCTCGCGCGCCGGACGGCCAGGCGAACCAGGGCCGGCGACTCGCCCGACCGATTCCCATCCAGAAGCCTGGGGAGCTGAAGGACGTCGGCGGCTCCCTGGCCGATTCCTGGCCGGACAAGGTCGAGCGTCATGGCCAGCCCGAGGTCGTCGAGCGTGGCGGCATGGACCCGAGGGACCAGCCGGATCGCCAGCGCGATGACCAGTCCGGTCAGGCTGCCGCCCAGCAGGATCTGGCGGGACGACAGGTCGAGCCGCAGCCAGAAGTCGAGCGCGACGAGGACGGCGGCCACGGCCACCGTCGCGGCCACGAGGTCGAGCAGGAACTCGAGGGCCATCTGCATCCGCAGGGCGCGTCGCTTCCACGCGAGCCAGGCGCGGAGTTTCGCCTGCTCCTCGCGAAGCATCTCGGGCTCGGCGGTTGGGGTCGTTGGCTCGACTACGGCCACGGGCAGTCTCGCGATACAGTTGGGTCGTTCGGTCGATCGAACGGTCACACCATTCGGAACATCTTACGTGAAATCCACTCAGCCGTCAGTCCCAGGATGACGATTGCATAAAGGAGTGGCGCGTCCCAGAGTTCGTCACGCTGCTCGACGGTTCGCGTGACCTCGCGCATCGCAATCGACGAGTCGAGCTTGCTGACCTCGGCGACGTCCAGCACACGGCCGCCGGTGAGCCGGGCGAGGTCGGCGAGCAGAGCCCGGTTGAGCGCGGGCTCATCCAGCTCGCGCCTCGGAGGCTCGATCCGGAAATGGGTGGTCGAGGCCCGAGTCGCCGCGCCGGCGTCCGCGCCCGTCGCGGGGACGATGCGGAGCGTGTAGCCGCCGGCGCGCTCGGCCGGGAACGTGGCTGTGAGCAGGGCCGGGTCGTCGGGAGCCCGCTCGAAGGCCAGCGGCTCGGGCGGCTGGCTGTCCGGTTCGATCTCGGCCGCAATGCCCGAGGCCTCGGCCACGGCGGCGGCCTCGATGAACCGGACGCCGATCTCGACGCGGTCCCCCACCCGGTACGCCGTCTTGCCCAGGCTCACCTGGAACGGGAACCGGCCGCCCAGAGCCTTGTTCCGGCCAACCCGGTCGATCAGGCGCGCCCAGAAGCCGTCGAAGTAATCCTCGGCGAGGTAACGCCAGCGGTAGGTGCTGTCGAAGCCGATGAAGACTGTGCGCCCCGGCCCGTAGAGCTGCGAGGCGAGCAGCACGTGCCGGCCGTACTGGTTTTGCATTCGCGGGTCGCCGTGCCGGGCCAGCACGGTGGCACCGGGCCGCGCGCGAGTCACCGGGAAGCTCCAGTACATGCCGGGAAGGCTGGTGAGGATCGTCCGGTTGCGAATCGGGTCGGAGTGGAACTCGAAGATCGGGTCGCCCCGCCCCTCGGGCGTCAGCTCCAGCGCGTAGGTCGACTGCGTGGCGAGCCGGACCTCCGCCTCGGTGCGGAAGAGTCCAGGCTCGCGGACGACGGGCAGGACGCGGGTCCAGCGGCCCGCTTCCGACGTGCCGCCGGCCTCCGCGTCGAAGAGCTGCTGCGAGAAGAGCTCGCCCGGCATGAAGATCAGCCCGCCGCCGTCCTTGCCCACGAAGTTGGCGATCAGGTCCGGCCACTGAGGGCCGAGGGCCTGCATGTCGGGGTCGATCAGCACCAGGGCATCGTAGCGGGCGAGCTCCTCGGCGTCGCCGGGGAGCCGCGTGATCGGCCTGTCCCCCGCCTGCCGGTAGCCGGGATCGGCATGCTGGAGCCAGGCCGCGAAGGCGACGTGCTGGTCGCGCTGGAGGGCGTTGCGGAGGAACTGCACCTCCGGCGAGGGCGAGCCGGCGATCATCAGCACGCGGATCTGCTGGCGCACGACCCGCACGGCGGCCGTCGCCATGTTGTCGTCGCGGGTCAGCTCGGGCCCCGCGTCCTCGACCCGGGCGCGATACTCGTACTGGCCCACCACCTTCGGCACGATCCGAAACGTCGTTCGCTTCCGGATTCCCTCCTCGCCGAGAGCGATCCGCTGGCTGGCGACCTGCTGCCAGTCGGCGCCGTTGACTCGCTGCTCCAGGATCAGGTCAGCCTCGGCATCCTTCAGCCCGCGGGCCTCAACGATGACCGCCAGGGTCATCGGGTCGGTGGCGAAGACGACCGGGCTGGCCACGATCTCGACGACCCGCACATTGCGCGGGCCCTCCTCGCCGCCGGCCGCGACCGGGAAGATCGGGATGTTCATCCTGGCCAGCGACTCGGCCACCCGGAGCGGGTCCTCGCCGGCGTTCGAGCGGCCGTCGGAGACCAGCACCATGCCCGCCACCGGCCTGCCCCGGTGTACGTCCAGCACTCTCCTGAGCGCGTCGCCGAGGGGAGAAACCGGCCGCTTTGGCTCGACCTTTTCGAGCGGCCTGGCCCGGGCCGGGCCGGCCGTCACGGCCTTCGAGGCCGATTCCAGGTCGTAGAACGCCACGTCGCGTCCCTTGCCCAGGTCGTCGAGATGCGCGGCGATCGCCTTCTTGGCCAGCTCGAGCCGGGGCGTCTCTCGCAGCCGGTCGACGGGCGATTTCCCCGCTTGGCCCTGAAGCTCCAGGGCGGCCGCGACCGCGACCGCGCGGGTCTCGTCGGTATAAGGGTCGGAGAACCTCATGCTCTCCGAGTCGTCGAGGATGATCGGCAGATGCGAGCGGAGCGTCTCGCGGTGGGACGAGACCAGCACGGGCTCGACGAGCATGACGGCGAGGGCCAGCAGTACGAGGACCCGCAGTGCCACCAGCCACGCCCGCCTCGGTCCCGACAGCTCCTGCTTCTCGCGGCGGGGGAACCGCCAGAGCAGGACGAGCACGGCGACGACGACGGCGGCGAGCAGGAGGGTCTTCGCTCCGTGCGGCAGTGCCGTCAGCTCGAGGCGCGTGCTCTCGCCCGTCGGTACGGCGCCCGGCGACCGCGGCTCGATGCTCAGGAGGAACTGCCAGATCCGGCTCATGACGTACCGCCAGGATGAGAAGAAGATATCGTCGTCTTCATCGTGATCGCCCCACCCACGACGCCAGGATCGGCTCGAAGATCAGGAGGCCGAGGAGCACCCAGGCCATCTCGTGCCAGATCTCCCGGCCCGTGGCCGAGAAAGCGTCGTTCCGCGCCGCGGCGACCTCGACCTTGAGCGGGCCGAGCATCTGCTTGACGTCGGCCGTCGCGATCCGCTCAAGGTCACTCTCCCTTGCGTCGGGGTTGGACGCGAAGATGTCCTGCTGGGTGCCCAGCGGTCCCTCGTCCCACGACACGCGATAGAGCCCCGCCCGGCGGGTGTCGGGGACGACGATCTCCCACGCCGGAGTCGTATCGCCGGCCGTCCGGTCCTCGATCGGCGCCGAGGCCAGCGACCTCGGCTCACCGCCGCCTGGAGGCGTGAGCCGGACGTCGGCGAGTTGATGGCTCGAGTGCACCACGCGGCTCGCTCGCTCGCCCGCGATGACGGTGTGCGTGAACGCCGATGGCCGCGCCGTCCCGCGCACGGCCTCGCGGACCGCCAGCACGAAGCTCGGCTCGATGGGCCAGTCATTGCCCGCGCGGTCCGCGGAGGTCGTCCAGAGGAGTACGCGGCCCTGGCCGACGACCCGCTCGACCACCGCGGGCGATCGCGCAGGATTGTTCCAGCGAGCCAGCACCCGGATGACATCCGAGGCCTCGGCTGGCTCCTCCACGCCCATGTACTGGCGCACGACGACCCGCTCGAGCGCCGAGGGCTTGAGGTCGAGCAGCTTCTCGATCGGCGACGGGCGGACAGACTCAACAGTCAGGCCCCGGATCGATTCCTCGACCTGCGCCTTGAGAGGCACCGGCAGCAGCGGATCGCCGGTTCGGTAGAGCCGTTCGTTGTACAGCCCGGTGTCGACTCGCCCGCCCGTGAAGATCAGGAGTCCCATCCCGCCGCGGACAAGCTGGTCGAGCTGGCGAGCCTGCTCGACGGTCGGTGCCGTGACGTTGGCCAGCACCAGCACGTCGGCCGGCTCGAGCCGGGGGTTGAGGAAGTTCTCTTCCTGGACCACCTCGACGCGCCAGGCCTCGGCGTCGCCCACGCCGATCGACAGCGGTGCGGCGAGGTAATCGACCTCCGACCCGAACGGTTCCGACGAGGGCTCGCCGTCGACCAGGCGGATCAGCAGCGAGTCCTTGACGGGCACCGCCGTCCAGAGCTGATTGTCGCCGGCCAGCTCGTCCTCGGGAAGTTGCAGCGACAGGTCGTGCATCCCCTGCGAGGGGAACCGGGCGGTCAGTGGGATTCGCACCGTCTGCCGCGGCGGGATCTCGGGCAGGGACACCTCGGTCGGCCGGTCATCAACCCGGAGGATCGCCTTCGCGCGGTTGACAATCCGGGGCGAGTCGTTGCGGATCGTGGCCTCCCAGTGGGTCTCGGCACCGGCGAGGATCGCACGGTCCAGGGGGACGAGGGCCAGCAGCGCCAGATTGCCAGCCTCATCCTCGCCCAGGTCCACGATCCGGACGCGCACGCCCTGCTCGTGCCACCGCCGCGCCACGCTGCCGACGCCGGCATCCCAGCCCGACTTGCGCAGGTCGGTGATGATCGTGAGATTCCGCATCGGGTACGTGCAAGACTGCACCACCTCGTCGATCCCGGCGAGCACCGTCGGCCACGAGGCGTGCGTGTCGGAGAGCGGCAGCGCCAGGGCATCGCCGGCGAGCTGCTCGCGGCGCGTGCCCTCGGCCTCGTGGAACACGGGCGAGCGCGGGGCCGAGGTGGCGACGAGGGTGCAGCGGTCCTGCGGATTGACCGCGCCCAGGACCGCCCCGGCCGCCTCGCGGGCGCGGTGGAACGCCGGAGGCCCGTCGCTGGCGTAGCCCATCGAGAGCGAGTCATCGACCAGGACAACATGGCTGGTCCGCCCGCCGCCCACGAGCCACTTCTCGAGGCCGGTCGGGTTCAGAACCGGGCGCGCCAGCAGCAGGAAAAGCAGCACGGGAAGCGAGATCCGCACCAGGAGCAGCAGGAGTTGCTCGATCTGAATCCGCCGCCGGTTGCGCCGGATCGTCAGATTCAGATAGCGCATCGGCGCCCACTCCACCACGCGGAACCGCCGCCGGTTCAGCAGGTGGATGATGATGGGGATCGAACCCAGCAGGGTGCCCCAGATCAGGAGTGGACTCAGGAAGCTGAACATGGCTCAATGCCGCCCGCTCGCATGGTGGACCGAGTCCTCGCGATAGCGGAGGAAGCGGGCGAGCGAATCGCCCAGAGGGTCCTCCGTGCAGAGGCAGATATGGTCATAACCCCGGCCGCCGCACTCGCGGCGGACCTCCGACAGAAACCCGCGCATCGCCTCCTGGTAGGACTTGCGGAAGGCGCCAGGCTCGGCGAAGACCTGTTCGTCCCCCTCGATATCCTTGAAGATGGTCGGCCCCTCGAAGGGCAGCTCGAGCTCATCGCGATCGACCACCTGCATCACCAGCACCTCGTGGCCGAGGAAGCGGAGCCGGTCCAGGCCGTCGTAGACTGATTCGAGGTCGGTGAACAGGTCGGAGACGATCACCAGGAACCCGCGACGGCGGAGCCGGTCGGTGAGCGACCGCAGCAGTCCGCCCAGCTCGGTCTTGCGGGCCGGCGTGCACGTCTGGAGCACCTCGGACAGCGCCGTTACCTGCGCCTGGGTCGCGCTCGGGGGCAGGATCTTGCCGGCCGCCTCGTCGAAGAGGACGAGGCCGACCGGATCCTGCTGGCGCGACAGCAGCATCGCCAGCGAGACGACCAGGGTCGCGGCGTAGTCGAACTTGTTCAGCGCCGCCCGCGACCCTCGGTAGTTCATCGAAGCGCTGGCGTCCACGACGAAGGTCACCCGGACGTTGCTCTCCTCCTCGTACTGCTTGATGTAGTGACGGTCGGAGCGCGCGAAGACCCGCCAGTCGAGCCGCCGCAGGTCGTCGCCCGGGGTATATTCCCGATAAGCGGCGAATTCGACGTTGAAGCCGTGGAACGGGCTGCGGTGCTGACCGCTGATCCCCCCCTCGGCCAGCCGGCGCGACCGCAGGGTGAGGTCGGCGATGTGGGCGATGACGTCAGGATCGGAATACGCTCGCGACGGCGGCATCAGCGGCTCCCTTCCGGACCGGGGTGTCGTCAAGGAGCCGCGCGATGATCGAGTCGCTCGTCTCGCCCGCGGCCTGGGCGTTGTAGTTCAGCACGATCCGATGCCGCAGCACCGGCCGGGCCATGGCCTGGATGTCCTCGACGCTCACGCTGGGGCGCCCCGCCAGGGCCGCGCGGGCCTTCGCCGCCAGGATCAGCGCCTGCCCGGCTCGCGGCCCGGCGCCCCACGAGACCCACTCGGCGACATACTTCGGACTCTGCGGCTCGCGCCCGCGGGTCGAGCGGACCAGGTCCATCGCATAGTCGATGCAGTAGTCCGAGACCGGCACGCGGCGGACCATCCGCTGGAGTGCGGCGATCCGCTCGCCGTCGATCATCGGCGTGATCTCCTCCTGCTCGACGCCCGTGGTCAGGCGGTAGATCCTCCGCTCCTCGTCGGGCGTCGGGTAGTCGATGAAGATCTTGAACAGGAAGCGGTCGAGCTGGGCCTCGGGCAGCGGATACGTCC
>JAKAUH010000466.1 GCA_021818605.1 Planctomycetota bacterium | reverse complement strand
TGGCGTAGACGCGGCGGAAGTCGACGGTGTGCACCGGGTCGCCGTCCTCCAGCCGGGTCAGGTCGGGATGCTGGCCGTGCAGGCCGGGCCGAACGGGTTTTCCGAGCAAAAACACCGGCGCGGCGGTGCCGTGGTCGGTGCCGGAGCTGGCGTTCTCGCCCAACCGGCGGCCGAACTCCGAGAACGCCAGCACGAGCACGCGGTCACCGTCGCCTGATTTCTCCAGGTCGTCCAGAAACGCCCGGAGCGACGCGCCCAGCTCGCGGAGCAAGTTCGCATGCGTCGAGAGCTGGCCGCTGTGCGTGTCGAAGCCGTCGAGATGCGTGTAGTAGATCGGCGTCGAGAGCCCGGCCTTGACGAGCTGCGCGATCAACTTGAGCCGCTGGGCCAGGCCGTAGAACTCGGGGTAATCGGCGCCGGAGGCCGGCGAATCCTGCCGCACTCGCTCCAGCCGGGCGCTGCTGGCATACGTGATGACGCTGCACCGCTCGACGAACTGAAGCAGCGAGCCCGCCTCGCCGCGCTCCTGGCTCGCCAGGCGATCGAGCGCGGCGGCCTGCGCGGCGGCCTCGGCCCCAGGGGGCAGTCCCAGCCGCCGGCGGAACTGCTCGAGCCTCGCCATCGACGGCACGACCTGACGACCGCCCGCCAGCGCGGCGGGCAAGGGAAGCGACTCGTGGACGTGCAGCCCCGGCGCGTCGCCGCCCTCGTCCGGTCCCGCATTTTGGCGTTCGTCGATCGCCCGCGCCAGCCAGCCGGGCGCGGCCTTATCAACGGTCGTCCGCCCCGTCTGCCAGATCGCCATGCTGTCAAAATGCGACCGGTTCGGGTTGGGATAGCCCACGCCCTGCACGATCGCCAGCCGTCGGGATTCCAGCAGCTTCACGAACGGGCCGAGCTCGGGGTGCAGGCCGACGCGGTCGTCGATCTTCTTCACCTCCTCGGCCGCGATCGCCAGCCGGGGGCGGCGCTTGCGGTACTCGTCATCGCGATACGGCACGACGGTGTTCAGCCCGTCGTTGCCCCCGTCGAGCTGCACCACGACCAGGATGCGGCCCTTAGCGCCACCCTCGGCCTCGGCAACAGCATCGGCCGATCGGGCCAGAAACAACGGGACCGTCGGCCCGCACGCCAGCAGCGCCGACGAGCCCAGCCCCAGGCGGATCATCTCACGTCGAGTCGGGTGCATCTGTTTCTCCTTTGTCCTGTTGTCGTTTTGTCGGTGGTCCGTGGTCTGTCTTCCGCGGTCCGTCATTTGTTCTCGCACCGAAGTCCTATCCAGGGCCCGGGCCATCCGCGTCAGCGAACAACGGACGACGGACCACGGACAAAAAGGACAGCGGCCGATTACCCCGGCAACCAAGATTCTCAAGGAGGTCAGGCTTTCCAGGCTGACGGTTCAGCCGAGTCAGGCTGGAAAGCCTGACCTACTTTCATGCCGTCGTAATAAATCGATCCACGTCATGGGGAAAGCGTGGGCGGGAGTCGGCGGACGGAGTCGCCTCCAGGGGTCGAATCCGGCGGTCGTCTTGTAGGAGGCGGCTCCGTCCACCGATCTTCGCTTTCCCTCTCGCGTGGACCCAGTTAGGAAAGTTGAGCTTCCGCACAATTCGCCAGCCGCTGGAGCGTCCTGCGCAACCCATCGGCGCTCCCGTCGCGGCCGGCCTCGAGGGCCGAGCGGCGAGCGTCGGGGCCGAGGTCGTTCTGGAGCAATAACTCCGCCAGCGCCTGGGCCGCCCGGCCGGGTGGGATCTTGTACCCGCCTGCCCACGCGATCGGGTCAAACGGTGCCAGGCCGTTCTCGGACCGGCCCCAGACGACGTCCGCCGCCCAGTTGGTGCGCTCGAGTAGTGTGCTGCTGTTGATCCACGTCCCGCCGCCGACCCAGCCCTCGACGTTCGGCGGGGCGAACAATTCCTGGCCCTGCGCGTCGACCGCGGCTGAGAGTGCCAGAGGATTCAGCGCCGCGCGGGGGATCTCGAGCATTCGCACGAGTCCCGCGCTCCACTCGACCGGCGACTTGATCCGCCGTCGATACGACGCGGCCGAGTAAAAGTGCCGCGATCGGAGGATGGTCCCCACGACCGGGCCGATCGCGAACTGCTGGCGACGGACTTCCTCGGCCAGCGGCCCGATCAGCTCGGGACCCGGCCGGGACTCCTCGGAGATGAACCAGCGGTAGAGCTTCCGCGCCAGGAACTCGGCCGCCTCGGGACGATCGAGCACAATCCGGACGATGTCCGACGGCCCCCACGCCCCGGTCTGGTCGAGAAAGGTCTTGGGCCCGCGGTCGACCTGCGCGGGGTCGTGGCGGAACGTCGGCGTCTCCATGAACCCGCCGCGCGTATCCTTCTTCACCCAGCCGGTGAACGCCCGCGCGGCCTCGCGGATGTCGCGCTCGGTGTAGTGGCCGACGCCCAGTGTGAACAGCTCGAGGAACTCGCGGGCGAAGTTCTCGTTCGGTTTCTCCTTCTTGCT
The DNA here is from genome assembly GCA_021818605.1 of Planctomycetota bacterium. Classification (GTDB taxonomy): domain Bacteria; phylum Planctomycetota; class Planctomycetia; order Isosphaerales; family Isosphaeraceae; genus JAKAUH01. Next base: position 4,286 of record JAKAUH010000466.1, on the reverse strand, counting down.
GGTGCCCCCGTCGAGCCAGACGAGCATTGCGGGATCGGCGATCACGGCCTCGAGCATCGCCGCGAAGCCGCCGAGCGCGTGCTGCCGCAAGGTCTCATTCTGCTGGTCCATCAGCGCGACGGACTCGACCTTGCGGTTGCTCGTGGCGAAGTGGCCGTGCCAGAGCAGGGTCATCTTCTCGCGGAGCACGTCGGGCTCGTGAACGATCCGGTTGAGCCAGGCGACCCGCAACAGGTCGAGGTTGGACGACGTGCGTGCGGTCTGCCTCAGTCCGTCGAGCGCCTCGGCGTCCTCGGCCGGCATCGAGGCGGGATGGAATCGCCGATTGACGCTCGCCTCGGGCCCGTCGGCCAGGTCGCGGAGCAATTCCGCACGCGTCGCGCCGAAGCCGGCGCGGCGGTGCAGGTGCGCGACCTTGCGGATGTCCCAGGGGTCGCCGGGCGCCGGCTCGTAGCGAGCCCAGGGGGAGTCGGTGGTCGGTCTCGGCATGGCGGTCCTCGCTGGGTTTCACTGCGACTGTGGTTTCTCGACCAGGATATCGCCCAGGTCGAGCGTCTCGCCGGGCTTGACGGTGAAGTCCTTGCGGACCTGGTAGCCCTTGTCCTGGACGTTGACGGTGGACCAGTCGCCGATCCGATACGGTGCGCCGGGGATCAGGGCGGGCAGGGTGACGCGGCCGTCGGCATCGGTGGTGAGGTCGTTCGGGTGGTGCCTGGGATCGACGTTGGGGATGTAGGCCCCGTCGGCCGCCAGCGCCTTGCCCCGATCCATCTTGCGGGCCAGCCTGGACGGGCCCGGTCTCATCAGGATCTGGAAGTAGATGTACAGAGGCTTGAGTTTGGCAACAGGCTTGCCGTCGGGGCCGACGAACCGGACCTTCGCCTGGCCGCACGGCTCGAGCCGGATGGTCAGGTCCTCACCGGCCTGTTTGCCCGACAGCTCGACCCGTGCACCCCAGGCATGATCGGTGTCGAGGAAGTACACCGGCGTGGACTCATCCGGGTTGAAGCCCGCCAGCTCGAAACGACCGTCGTGGGCGTGGATGAAGTGGTACTCCTGCCATTCCAACATGGTCGGATTGATCTGTTGCGGCGAGAGGATGACCGTGTCGCCGGGCGTCTCGCCGGCCGGTCCGACGAGCCGCCCGCGCAGGGTCTTGCCCGGCTTGAGGGTCGCGTTCAGCTCATGGGGCCCTTCGCCGGCCTTGACGTCGTAAGCCATGGCGTCGTGGACGTGGATGCGACGACCGCCAGGCCGCCCGCCGCCGAAAAGCTGACCGCTGCCGAACTCCCGGGGGACATGGTCGAGCGTGGGAGGAAGGCCCGTCACGTATCCCTTGCCGGGGGGAACCGTGAGCTGGAACGAGCCGCCCTCGCCGGTGGCCAGTTCCAGGGCGAGACCATCGATCTCGTCGCGGCGGTGTGTCCCCGGGAAGCGGCGGACGCTGGCGCCGGGGACCGGCCGGCCGGTCCCCTCCTCGAGCACCTTGCCGCGGATCACGACGCCGCGGTCGAGCTTGATCTCGAGCTCCTTCCTGACCGCCCCCCTGGGCCAGGGGAACACGGTCTCCCGGGGCAGGTAAGGCTGCCCCAGGGCGGGGATCAGTTGCACGACATATTTGTCGCCCGCGTATGGGTTCAACTGGAACCGTCCCTGGGCGTCGGTGCGCGTCATGGTCCTCTGGCCGATGACTTCAGGATCGATGGGCCGCACGGAGACCACGGCATCGGCGAGCGGCTGGCCGGTGTCGGCGGCGAGCGCGCGGCCCGCGATCACCAGGGACGGGCGGATTGCCATCGCGACCTCGAGCGGACCATCCCGGTCGTCGGTCCGGAGCGTGAGCAACTCCCGGGCGAAGCGGGGGTCGCGGACGGACAGGGAGACATGGAGCCCTCGGCCGATTCCGGTGAACGTGAACCGTCCCTTCGCGTCGGTGGTGACGGCCCGGGGCCAGGCCCGCACGCCCGCGGGAACGAAGGGCCGGTCGAAGACGGTGACGGGGTTGAGGTCGTCGAACCGCTTGCCATCGACCGGCTGGAGGGTCTCGCGGTAGACGTGATTGAGCTGGACCTCGACCCCGGCGGCGGGCTGGCCGCTCACGTCGACCAGCTTGCCCTGGATGACCTGCTCGGGCAGCAGGTGGACGAGGGTGCCGTGCTCTTCGCTATCGGCGGGGATCCTCACGCAGCCGAAGGCAGTTCCGGGCCCGGCCGGGCCGGCCACGGCGTAGATGTAGAAGAACCCGGTCGACGAGGCGCGGGCGGCCTCGACGCGGAACTGGCCGGCGCCGTCGGTCGAGCCCTGGCCGAGCAGGATGAGACCCGCCCGGTCGATGTCGGTATCCGCAAACGAGGTGCGGGACGCGCCGAGGATATCCACGGGCACGCCGGCGGCCGGGCTGCCGTCCGGTTTGAGGACGCGCCCGACGACGACCATGCGGCCGGACGAGGGGCGCGGGTAATTGGGTTTCGCGGTGACCGTCGACGACTGGGCGGCCGGCGCCGGGCGCGGTTCGTCCCGAGCCGTCGCCGGCGAGCGGGACAGGTAGCCCGCGCCGGCGGCCAGGGTGGCGAGCAGCGACAACGAAAGGGCCGCGGACTTGAGCTTGTGCCAGAGCATGGATTTCAGGACCTCCTGGGCCAGCGCCGAGGCGGGTGCGGCGAGTGCCCCGCCGGCGGCGGCGTGACGGGCCGCGAAGGCGATCGCGGCCCGGGTGGTGGAATCGCACAGGAGGGATGAGACGGACGCCCGGGCCGATCGGGCCGCCAGCGCGGTGCCAAGCGCCACGGCGGGCATGGCCACGCCGCGGCTCGTCAGCTTGAGCCGGAGCTTCTCGCGGGCCCGGGCCAGGCGGCTGCGGAGCGTGCCGACGGGCCACTTCAGCCGGTGCGCCGCCTCGTCGAGGGACAGGCCCTCGAAGTAGCAGAGCACGACCGGCAAGCGGAAGTCGCGCGGCAGTCGATCGATCTCGCCGTGGATGATCTCGGCCCGCTCGCGGTCGAGGATCGTCCGGTCGACGGGCGCGGTGGGAGGCATGGCCGAGTTCCTCGCGGAGGCTTCGGACTCCGTGCGGCGACAACGGGCGAGCCGACCGCGGGCCTTGCGGGCCGTGCGGAGCGCCACGCCGTAGAGCCAGTTGCCCAGCAGCTCGGGCTCGCGGAGCGACCGCGCCTTGCGCGCCAGCACGAGGAAGACGGCCTGGAAGGCGTCCTCGGCGTGCTGGCGATCCCCCAATAGCTGCTGGCAGATGCCCAGAACCATCGGCCCGTGCCGCGCCACCAGGGCGGCGAACGCCGCCTCGCCGGTCGCGTCCCGGCCGGCGACGAACCGCTCGAGCAGATGGCGGTCGGAGAGCCCGGCCGCCGATCCGCATGAGTAGAGCGCCCCAAGCTGACGGGCGAGCGACCTGGATGTCATACCGCGAGACCCCCTGGCGCACAGGTCGAGTCGATCGACGGGACCGCTGCGGGCGCCCGATGCGCCCGGCGTCCTCTCATCCCCTCGTGCCTGTGCTGCCTGGCTGGTCTTCATGTTATCCCGGTTTCTCCCAGAAAACCCGTTGAGACTTCGCAACGCGTGGAAACCAGGAAGGATGCGTCAGCCATTCCGGTCGGCCTCACGCCGCTGCGCGACGTTCGACCCACCCGACGACCCCTTTCACTCCGACTGCGGCCTCTCAACCCGGATCTCGCCCAGGTCGATCGTCTCGCCGGGCGGCGCGGTGAAGAGCTTGTAAAACGCTTTGCCGTCCTGGCGGTCCTTCTGGGTCGCGTAGTCGCCGATCGAGTACGTCATCCCGGGGATCAGCGAGTTCAGCACCATCCGGCCCTCGGCGTCGGTCCGGCGCTGGGTCCAGTAGTGCTTGCGATCGACGTTGGCGACGAGTGCGACGTCGGCCGCCAGCTCGGCCCGTTCCCGGTCGTCCCGGGTCATCGGGTTGGGGCCGGGCGTCATCACCATCTCGAACGAGGAATAGTGCCCGGCGACCGGCCGGCCGGCTGGGTCGACGAACCGTACTTTGGCCGTGCCGCACGGCTTCAGACGGATGGTCAGGTCCTTGCCCGCCTGCTCGCCCGAGACATCCAGCGTCGCGCCCCACTCGTGGGCGGTGTCCAGCACCGAGATCCGGCTCTTGCCCTTCGGGTCCAGCCCGTGCAGCTCGAACCGGCCGTCGCGGACCTTCACGTGAAAGTCGCCCCGCCAGAAGGGGTTGAACGGCTCGATGTGCAGCGTCGTCAGGATCATCGCATTGGTCACCGTTTGACCATCCGGTCCCTCGACCCGGC
>JAKAUH010000123.1 GCA_021818605.1 Planctomycetota bacterium | reverse complement strand
GACCAGCCCGACCCCGGCCATGACCGTCCGGGACCGCTGGTCTTCGGCCTGCCGGGCAACCCGGTGAGCGGGGTGGTCGGCTACCTGCTGTTCGTTCGTCCGGCCCTGAAGCTCCTGGCGCACGGGCCGCCCGAGCCAGGTTCTTGCACCGGCCGGCTGTCGCGTCCGTTCCGGCATCGGGGCGATCGGCCGACCTACCATCCGGCGCGGCTGGAGCTCGTCGCCGGCGGCGAGCCGCCGCGGGTCGAGCCGCTCGACTGGGCCGGGTCGGCTGACCTGCTGACCGTGGCCCGCGCCGACGGATTCGCCGCATTCCCCGCCGGGGACAAGGATTACGAGGCGGGCTCCGCAGTCGAATTTCTCCCCGCGGCACCGCGGGTTCATCCTTAACCCCTCGGCCTCCGACGTGATAGGATAACGCCCCTTGCCGCGGGTGAGTAACGTCCCCCGCGTCTCGACTGAAATAGCCACCCGCCCCGCCACGAAGATCTCTCGGGGCCGCCCGACCGCGACCGACCACCGACCGCGGCGCGGGGCGGCCGCATCTGTCGGCGATTGGCCTCTCCACCGCTCATGAAGGACCGACGACTGATGACTGTTGCCGCGCCGGTACCGGAAACCAAGGTCGACCCGACCGACCCGGGCGTCCGCTGGCTGCGTCACCGCCTGGCGGCCGGAGTCGTCTCCGGCCTGGCCCTCTGGACGACTTTTCCCCCGATGGAGTGGGGATTCCTGGCCTGGATCGCGCTGGCGCCGTTGTTCTGGCTGGTGGTCCTGCCGGATGCGCCCGCGAAGAGCTACCTCGCCGCCTGGGCCGGCGGGCTGGTCTTCTGGGTTCTGGCCGTGCCCTGGCTCCGCATGATTGGATCGTGGGCCTGGATCGGCTGGATCGTGCTGGGCTTGGTCTTCTCGCTCTGGTGGCCGCTGTTCCTGCTGATGGCCCGGTGGGCCGTCTTCCGCCTGAGGACGCCGCTGATGCTGGCGGCGCCGATCGCCTGGGTGACGACCGAGTACCTCCGTGCGTACTTCCTCACGGGATTCCCCTGGTACTACCTGGCACACAGTCAGTATCGCTACCTGCCCGTCATCCAGGTAGCCGACATCACCGGCTCGCTGGGGATCAGCCTGGTGATCGCGATGGTCAACGCCTGGCTGGTTGACCTGGTGACGCTACCCCTGTTCCGCCCGGCCGGCCGCCGCTCGAAATTGACCGGCGGCCAGTCGGCGCGGCTCTGGATCGTCACGCTCGTGCTGGGTACGACGCTCTGCTACGGGGCCTACCGGCTCTCGACGGCCCGTTTCCGCCCGGGGCCTCGCGTGGCGCTGTTGCAATCGAACCTGCCCCAGGGGCAGAAGAACCGCGATCGCGAGAAGGCCCTCGCCGGCTTCGTGGGACTGATCCGCCGCGCCATCACCGTCGAGCCGCGTCCCGACCTGATCGTCTGGCCCGAGACCTCGTATCCGTTCAGCTTCATCATGATGTCGCCCGATGTGAACGTGGCGACCCTGAAGCGCCAGCTCGCCGACATCTCCGGGACAATCTCGCCGTGGGAATGGCTCGAGACGCGCCGGGCGGTGCTGGAGAACCTGGCCGAGCTGGCAACCGTGGCCGGCGCGCCGATGCTCGTCGGCTGCGGGGTCTGGGATCACGAGCCCGATGGGCTGCACCAGTACAACACGGCCGTGCTCTTCCGCCCGTCGCAGCCGGGCTTCGAGTTCTACCACAAGATGCACCTGGTCCCCTTCGGCGAGTTCATCCCGCTGCTGCAGGCACTCCCCTGGCTGGCCAACCTGACGCCCTATCGCGACCGCATCCCGTCGCTCAGCGCCGGCAAGGATCCGCGGACCTTCGAGGTCGGCCCGTACCGGATCGCCGCGGTGATCTGCTTCGAGGACACGATTCCCCAGGTGATCGGCCGCTTCTTCGCCAGCCCCGACCGGTCCCAGCAGCCCGACATCCTGGTCAACCTGTCCAACGACGGCTGGTATCCCGGGTCGTCCGAGCTGGACACCCACCTGGCGATCGGCGTCTTCCGTACGATCGAGCACCGCGTCCCGCTCGTCCGCGCCGTCAATACCGGCTTCACGGCGATGGTCGACGCCAGCGGCGAGATCCGCGCCCGGCTCCCCAAGGACCGGGAAGACCTGCTGATCGTCGATGTCCCGCTCGACGACCGGACGACCTGGTACTCGCGCTGGGGCGACTGGCTCGGAATCTCCTGCCTGGCCGTGACCATCGGCTGGTTCCCGCTCGGCCTGATCCGCCCCCGCCGCCGCGCAAGGCCGCATGCTTAGCCAGAACACCCTATTTCGCCAGACGACTTTGCTTGCCTGAACGTCGAGCGTGGGTTAGATTTGGTCCAGTGATCGCCGGTCGGAGTGGGGGAATCGGGGTCCGGTCGCTCATTCTCCGGCCGAGTGGTGAACGGCTTGCCGCCTCGCGACGTCTAAAGATAGGATTGATGAAGATCGGCGGCCCGCAACGCCTGGCACGGCGTGGCGTGGCGGGTCGTGGTCGGGCCTTCCTCATTTCCGCAACATCCACGGTCCAAGCCCCATCCCGTTTCGGCTCGCGGCGGCGACGTCGCGAGGGTGGTCGGCCGGCCGTCAACTACTGATTGGTAGGATGGGACCATGACCCAAGTTGGCAAGATCCTCGTACTGATCATCATGGCCTTCTCGCTGATGTTCCTCGGCATTTCCTCGATGGTCTTCGTGACGTCGAAGAACTGGAAGGACGAGGCGACCAAGCGGAAGACCGAAGTCGACAAGGTGAAGAAGAACCTGACCGACGCGAAGGCCCAGGTGGAGGCCGCCAAGAAGCAACTGGAAGAGGCCCAGGCCGGAGCGGCACAGGCGACCAAGACGCTGGAGGGTCGAATCCGAACGCTCGAGGATCAGAACAAGCGAGATCAACAGCAGATCACCTCGGTGCGTGAGCAGCTCGCCACGGCGCTGGCCACGTCGCAGACAGCTCTGGCGGAGGTCGAGGATCGGCGCAACCAGACGAACCTGCTCCGGCAGCAGAAGTCAGCCGTCGAGAAGCAGGCCAACGAATACGCGCTCCGCCAGGCCGAGTTGAACGACCACATCCGCCAGCTCGAGCGGATGATGGAGACGGCCACCAAGAACAATTCCGACCTGCGCGACCGGGTCGCCAAGTACACAACGCTCCTCCAGACGCACGGACTCTCCACCGACATCACCCAGATCAAGGGGATGGAAAACCCACCCCCGGTGGCCGGCGAGGTGAAGAAGGTCGACCCGACCAACAAGCGGCTCGAGATCACCATCGGCTCCGACGACGGCCTGGTTGTCGGCCACCAGTTGTTCGTCTATCGCACCAAGCCCCGCGCCGAGTACCTCGGACGAGGTCAGGTCATCGCCGTCGACCCCGATCAGGCCGTGATCCGGGTCCTGGGCAGTACCGTTCAGGGGAAGAAGATAAAGGAGGGTGACATTGTCTCGTCTACCATCAACCCGCGGTTCTAGCTCGACCCCGGCCAGCCGTTCGGCCGCCGCCCAGCGACGGCCCGGCGTCCTGGTCTCCGCCCCCAAAAGCGACATCTACGTCGCCATGCTCGGCATCTCCCTGGCGGCCATCCTCATCGCCACGATCCTGATGACCGTCATCTTCGCCAGCTACGGCTGGACCACCAAGATCTCGCAGATCAACCACTCGCCCTCCACCACCCGCATGGCCTGAACCGAACAAGAGTATTTTCGTACAGTAGACTCTTGTCCATCGCCCGTGCAATCGATACAATCCAATCGTCCGCTCGAGGTGGGTGAGTTTCTTCCCATCTCGGGCGGACGGTGGCTTTTTCGACGGCTCTTACGGCCCGATTGCGATCGGGAGAATAGGGCTGTCGCTCGTGCGGGCCACCTTTTGCACCCGGTATGGGATGACAGTCGAGGGTGGCGGCCGGAACACGCGTGCCCGATCGCACGCACGACCGCTTGATCCTCCGGGGGGCGTTAGCTCATGACTCAGCATCGCGATCTCTTTGCGGCCCTCGCCGCACCCTTCGATTCGGACGAGGTCAAGCTTCGCTCGCAGGCGGGCCGCCAGTTGCACTACGTGACGGCGCGCACGGTGATGAACCGGCTCGACGAGGTGCTCGGACCGGAGAACTGGTGGGACGATTTCGTCCCGCTGGAGCACTCGGTGATCTGCCGGCTGACGATCCGGATGCCGGACGGCTCGACGTTGACCAAGAGTGACGCGGGCGGATACGCCGGCATGGCCGACCCCGGCGACGACGACAAGAGCGGATTCGCCGACGCCTTCAAGCGGGCGGCGGTGAAGTTCGGGGTGGGCCGGTATCTCTACCGCGATGGCATCCCGCGCTTCGCCCGCGAGGTCCTGCGCGGCTGCGCCGAGGTTGAATCCCTCGCCACGAACGCCGAGACGCCGGCCGAACCCGTCCATCAGAATCCCCCGAGCGGGTCCGCGGCCCCGGCCGCTCCGACGGTCAACCCGTCCTCGCGCAACGGCAACGGCGAGGACAGCCCGAACGTCCCGCGGACCGGACGGGCCCTGTTCGCCTGGACGAAGGACCAGGACGAGAAGTACGAGTACGGATTGCTCAAGCACCTCAATGCCTGGGCCAGGCGGCAGGATTTCCCCGGCCGGATGGTCGACTGGGAGGGCGAGCAGGTGACGCGCGCCCACGCCGAGGCCTGCCGCAAGATCCGCACGATCCAGAACATGCACCAGGCCACCGAGGCCGCCCTGGCGAACTGAAAAAACCAGAACCCACGGCAACAAGGCCGCGCGAGGAATCACGTCGAAAAACGAAGAACAGCCCTCGGGTGGCCGGCCGCCCGGGGGTTGTTCCTTTTTTGCCACCTGGGACTCGTCGAACGATCAAACCCGATCTGCGATCTGGACCGCATCCCGGCCAGCCGTTAGACTGCGCGCTCGTCCCTTTTCGGCCCTCGCGACGATCTCGGGACACTCGCCAGGGCCTCGATGGGCAGGCTGGGACTTCCCATCCTTCTTCCTTCCTCTGGCTCAATCGCGGGAATACTGCGCTGGCGAGAAAGCATCTCAACGTCGGTCAGGCCTTCCCGCCTGACGGGGTTTGAGCGTCGGACTGAAAAGCCCGACTGACTTTCGATCCGGCGTACTGCTCGCCCCACGACGGGAGGCCGACTCGCGGTGAACGTCGTCCTGGTGGCCTCCGAGGCGGTGCCCTTCGCCAAGACGGGAGGCTTGGCGGACGTCGCAGGCGCGCTGCCACGAGCCCTGGCAAATCTGGGGCATCAACCGGTTCTCTTCCTCCCCGAGTACCGGAGGGTCGGGCAGCTCGGGCTGGACCTTCGCGATGCCGATATCGCCTTCCAGATCCTCATGGGCGCCCGCACCGTGGAGGGGCGAATCCTCCGCGGCCGCCTGCCTGGCTCGGACGTCCCCGTTTACCTGATCCGCCAGCCCGACTACTTCGACCGCGACGGGCTCTACGGCACGGGCACGGCCGACTACGACGACAACTGCGAGCGTTTCGTGTTCTTCCAGCGCGCCGTGCTCGAATCCATCCGGACGCTCGGGCTGCGCCCGAACATCATCCATTGCAACGACTGGCAGACCGGCCTGATCCCGGTCTATGCCCGCACGCTCTACCGGCACGTCCCGGCGATCGCCGCGGCCGGGACGCTCTACACGATCCACAACCTTGCCTATCTTGGTGCTTTCTGGCACTCGGACATGGCGCTGACGGGTCTCGACTGGCAGCTCTTCAACTGGCGGCAGCTCGAGTTCCACGGCAAGCTCTGCTTCATGAAGGCTGGACTGGTCTTCGCCGACCGGATCAGCACCGTCAGCCCCACCTACGCCCGCGAAATCCAGACGCCGCGGTTCGGCTCCGGCCTTGACGGCCTCCTGCGCGCCCGGGGCGCCGAGCTTCGCGGCATCGTCAACGGCATCGACACCGAGGCCTGGAATCCGTCGCACGAGCCGATGCTGGCCCGCCGCTACGATATCGCCACGGTCAGCGAGGGGAAGGCCCAGTGCAAGGAGTGGCTTCAGGCCCACGTCGGGCTCGAGCGGCGGTCGGACACCCCGCTGTTCGCCCAGATCGGCCGGCTGGATCCCCAGAAGGGCTGGGAGCTCCTGGCCGACGTCGCCGATCGACTGCTCAACACCGGTGCGCAATTGATCGTGCTGGGCGCGGGACATCCCCGATACCATACCCTGCTGGACGAGCTGGCACAGCGGCATCCGGGTCGCTGCGTCGCCTACCTGGGCTTTAACGAGGTCCTGGCGCACCAGATCGAGGCCGGTGCCGACCTGTTTTTGATGCCCAGCCTGTTTGAACCCTGCGGCCTGAACCAGCTCTACAGCCTGGCCCACGGAACCGTTCCGATCGTCCGGGCCACCGGCGGACTGGCGGACACCGTGATCGACTTGACTCCCCGCACGCTCGCCGACGGCACCGCAAACGGATTCCGCTTCTCCGAGCCGACCGCCGACGCCCTCTGGCAGGCGATCGAGCGCGCGTTTTCTCTCTGGCAAGATCGCGAGACCTGGGTCCGACTGATGCGGACTGGCATGAGCGCCGACTGGTCATGGGACCGCAGCGCCCGCGAATACGCGCGGACCTACGACGAGATCGTCCGCATCCGACGCGCCGCCTGTTAGCGCATTGCAGATGGGTGGCTCACGGAGGGGCTGGGCCGGCGAAGAGTCGGTGCCGGCAAGGCTCCGAGCCCCCGTCAGGGGGCGATCGCACATGGCCGGGGGGCGTCAGCCCTCGCTCGACTA
>JAKAUH010001144.1 GCA_021818605.1 Planctomycetota bacterium | reverse complement strand
TTCGCCCGCCGCGATCGGCTGGCCCGCACGCTCGAGCGGATCGCCTGGCTGATGGACCGGGCGTTTCACATCCCGGGCACACGGATCCGGGTCGGGCTGGATGCGATCCTCGGTCTGCTGCCGCTTGGCGGCGATGCGATCACGGGACTGGTGCAGGCCGGGCTGGTACTGGTGGCGCTCAAGCATTACCGGGTGCCGAGGACCGTCGCGGCACGGATGGCGTTCAACGTGCTGCTCGACATCGCCGTGGGTGCGATCCCGCTGCTGGGCGACCTGTTCGACATCGGCTTCAAGGCGAACACGCGGAACATTCAGCTCCTCGAGGCGCACCGGCATCCAGCGGGCAAGGTGGGCGATCCGGTGAAGGACAAGGACTCGCGGCTTTTGGGACTGCCCGCGCCGTCGTTCGGCATGCCGTGGCGGTTCATCCTGCCGATCGCCGCGGTGCTGCTGGTGATGCTGACGCTCGTTCTGATCGGGTTCATCACCGTGGTGCGGTGGATGTTCCAGTTTTGAGCGAGGAGCGCGGCCGGCGGATGACGCCGCGGCTGGCCTGGGTCCTACCTCAGCTTGCGCACCCAGTCGACGTGCTTTCTCATGCCCTCGTGCGCCAGGAGCAGTTCGCGGGTGTGGTAGTTCCAGCCGAGGTCCTTCTCGTCGGGGATCAGGTCGTGGATGCCGCCGTGGCAAGGCTGGCAGATCCACAGCCCCCTGCGCCGCATTTCCTGGATCGAGAACCGCCGGCGGAAGCGTCCCTTGCGATGACAGTGGCGCGGGATCAGGTGGTGGAACGTCAGCGCCTGGCCGGGCCGGCCGCAGAGCTCGCACGGGCCGCTCTTGCGGTCATGATCGTTGCGGGGCTTTCTCGATTCGATCGGTAAGTCGGAGGCCATCGGGAGACGAGTGGTTTCCGTATGTCCGAACGCGGCGGAATCGGCCCGGGCCATCGCGGCCGGTTTTGCTGGATTCTGGATTCATTATAGACAAGCGGGTCGTCCGCGCGGCGAGTGGTCTCGGGCGGCGTGCGCTGAATGAACCGGTTTCCGTCCTGCATCCAGCGGCGGCGAGAATCGACCGCCGGCATCGGCTACAATTCATCGAAGGCCGCGCCCGGCGAGCGGGATGGCCGACCTGGGCGCCTGGGCACTGTCGCCCGGGCTTTACCTCCAGAGAGGCGGGAGGGAATCGTGGAGATCTTGCTCGTGGCGGCTGGGATCGTCTTCCTCCTTGGTCTCGTCGGAGGCGCCGTCAACGCCCTGATGCCGGGCATCGCCGGACCGCAGCCGCAATCGGATGCTGGGCCGAAGGTCGGCGCCCTCGGCGTGCTGGACAATGCCCTGATCGGAGGCGCCGCGGCGCTGATCTCCTGGGGAATGCACGGTCCGGTCAGCGCCATGGTCATTTTCTCAGTGCCCTCGGCGGCCTCTGCCAGTCCCTCGGGTGATTCGACCGCCCGAGCGACCCCTCAGCCGGTGTTGACCGTGGTCGGGGCCTGCAGCGCCCTGCTCATGGGGATCGGAGGAGCCCGGTGGATCTCGAGCGAGGTCGCCAGGGTTCAGCTTCGCGAGGCCGGGCGGCTGGCGGCCATGTCGAACCCCAACCAGCACCTGGCCACGATGATCGCCACCGCGCCGCCCGCGGCGGCACTGCATGCCGCGATCGAGGAGCACCGCGCGGCGCAGCCGCACTGACCGAGCATCGCAGGAGGAGCGGGGGTCCGCGTGCGCCCGGCCGTCATTCCAGCGACATCAGGTAGGCGAAGAGGTCGTGCAGCTCCTTGACGGTGATCTGCTCGCCGAAATTCTCGGGCATGAGCGATTTCTGCTGGAGCTTGACCGCGTCGAGGTCGCGTTTCATGTAGGAATGGAACCGGCCGTTCTCCTCGCGGAGCTGGATGTTGAAATTGGTCTCGTTGATGCGAATGCCGATGATGACCCGACCGTCCTTCGTGGCGACGGCGACCGTTTCGTACTCGGGCGAGATGTCCTTTGAGGGCTCGAGGATCGATTCCATGATGAACTCGGGCGCGCGGCGGGCGGCGATCCGGTCGAGCGCCGGGCCGATGCGCCCGCCCTCGCCGCCGATGCTGTGACACCGGGCGCACTGGACCTTCCCCTTGAGGTCGAAGAATAGCGCGCGGCCGGCGCGGGGATCGCCCGGGATATACGGCCTCCAGGTGCTCTCGGATGGGGACCTTGCCAGGCTGCGAATGTAGGCGATCAGGTGGCGAATCTGCTGAGGCTTGAGCGCATCGCCCAGCTTCTTCATCGTGGTGCCGGGGACGCCGTTCTGAATCGTGCGCGCGATGTCGGCGTCGGTGCCGCCGTGAAGCCACTTCGTATCCGTGAGGTCGGGGCCCTTGCCGCCACGCCCCGCGCCGCCGTGGCAGCCGCTGCACAGGCCGCGGAAGAGCGCCTGGCCCTCCGCCATCGCGGCGGGATCGGGCGCGGCGGGCTTCGCCGTTTCCGCCTTGCCCTGGGGCGCCTGGCGGGCGCCGGCGGCCATCACCACAACGGCCCACGGCAGCACGGCGACGCTCGCCAACATCGATCGCCATCGCCATCGCCATCGCCGCTGGCTCGATCGAAGACTCTTCGCAGTTGTGGACACGGCCATCACTCTCCGGACCGTTGTGTTGCGCTCGCCGCCTCAAGGGGCTCGGGCGGGCTCGTAAGGGACATGCCAGCGCGCGAACGCCTTCGCCAGTTGGCCCGAGCGATCGAGGTCCTCCCAGGCGCGGTCGATCGCCTCCTTCAACTCGTGATCGGATTTGCGCACCGCGGCAACGATGGGGAACGCATCAACCGGCGTGCGGCTTGCCCGACCGTCCGCGGCGATCAGATCGAGCTTGCCCGGCCAGCGCTCGTGCGCCAGCCAGGCTCCGCGGGTATCAATGATGTAGCCCGCGTGCTCGCGGCCCGTCGCGACGGCCTCGAGGACCGCCTCCGTGCTGGGATACTCATGCGAAGCGCGACCTTCCAGACCTCGCACCGCGATCCCCCGCTCGACGGCGATCGGCGCATGGGCGTCGGGAGGGCTGTCGCCCGTCCGCACCACGACGCGATAGCGCGCGACGTGGTACGGCCGCGTATACAGCACCCGCCCGGCGAACCGGTCGTCGGGCGTGATACCCAGGATCACGTCGCAGAGCGCCTTGCTCGCCAGCTTTGAGGGGTACGAGTCGTGCGCCGCGATCGCCCAGTAGACCCGCAGCGAGACTCCCAACCGCTCGGCCAGCAGGCCGGCGATCTCGTGGTCGAGGCCCGTGGGCCTCGGTTGGGCCGACGAGAACGGCGGGTTGTTCTGGTCCAGGCCGACCACCAGCTCGCCCGCCGATCGGATGCGGGACATGGCGTTATAAGGATGCTTTGACGTCTGGACCTTTTGCACGCCGGCGCGGGTCGGGCGGGATGTTGACCCCCCTGCACCGCCCGGATCCGCGAGGTGGTATTTCTCCAGGAGTCGGGCGACGGTCCCGTCGTCGACGAGGGCCTTCAATGCCGAGTCGACCCGGCGCTTCAGCTCGGCGTCGCCGCGACGCAGGGCGACCGCGATGTCCCACTGGTCGGCTGCGTCGGCGCCCGGGCCGATCTCGAGCTTCGCCGATAGGTCGGGCGAGGCGTGGAGGGTCCAGCCCGCGTTGGCCCAGAGGTAGGCGAAGTCGATGTCGCCGTCGGCCGTCGCCTTGAGTGCCGCGAGCTGGTTGCGGTACAGCCGGCGCAGATAACCGCGCTGCCGCAGCCGGTAATCGGCCACCGAGCCGGCCTCGGTGCCGAGCCGCTGCGAGCGATTGCCCCTCAGCTCGGCCAGCGAGGCAATGCGCGGCCCATCCTTGCGGCGGACGAGCACATACCCCGTCCGGTAATAGGGCCGCGAGTAGAGGACCTTGCCCGCCAGCGGCTCGTCGTCGGCGACGGCGTCGGGCTCGACGGCCTCGCCCAGCGCCAGGTCGCAGCGCCCCTGGATCAGCTCGCCGATCGCCGTCTCGCGATGGACGTCGATCCAGTCGAGCCGCAGCCTGAGACCCAGCCGGTTTGCCAGCGCCCGCGCCAGCTCGACGTCGAGGCCCGGCCGGTCGCCGCGGGCCGAGGAGTACGGCAAATTCGCGGGGTCCATGCTGACGACCAGCTCGCCGCGCTCATGGATCCGACGCCAGGAGTCGGGCGCCTCGGCGCGAGGCTCGGCCTTCGCGAACCGCGGGCGGAACGGCACGCCATGGCGCTCGTAGACCTGCCGCAACTCGTTCGTCCCGGCGAGCTGCGCCAGCGCCCGGTTGATCGCCACCAGCAGCTCACCGTCATTTGAGCGCACGGCCATCGCCATGTTCCACCGCTCGCGCGGGACGAACGGGTCGACCAGGCGCAGAGGGAGCTTCGGGTGTTCGTGCAGATACCACGCGGCGAAGTCGCCGTCGAGAAACGCCGCGTCGAGTTTCGCGCCGACGAACCCGTCGAGCAGGGCGTCACGGGTGCGGAAGCGCGCGACGGCGTGGTCCTTCTCGGAGAGAACCACCGTGCCCGCGACGATCCCGACGCGCCTGCCGCGCAGGTCCTCGAGCGACCGCTCCGCGGGCCCGTCGCGTGGGACGACCAGCGCGAACCGGGCGCCGGCATACGGCACGCTCCAGGCCACACCTCGGGGCGGCCCCGAGTCGAGCGGCTGGCCCACGACGATGTCGCACCGCCCCTCGGGCAGGCAGTGCCACGAACAATCTGGGCTGGCGCACCAGTGGAACTCGACCGGACGCCTGAGGACTCGCGCAACTGCCTCGGCCACCGCCGTGTCGAGCCCGCGCGGCCTGCCATCGGGCGCGCGGTCGGTCCTCGGCATCGAGGCCGGCACGGCGCAGACGACGAGCGGCTTCACCGCAGAGGCGGTCGGTCCCTTTCCGGGCTCATCTCCGCCGGAATCCGCCGGTATCAAGCCCACAACCAGCAGGACGGCTCCGAAGATAGCGCTCACCTTGTCTCCAGCGGCAGTTCAAGGAATTCACTCGCCACTCGCCACTCGCCACCTGTCACTTTTTCTCATCCGGCAACGCAAACACGAACAGTGTATTGCCCCGGCGCGCATTGCGGAGCCACGGCGCACCGTCGCCGGCGAAGCCGGCGGTCCAGCCGCCCCAGCCGACGCAGACGGCCACGTACTGGCGGCCATCCAGCGTGTAGGTGATCGGGCCGGAGTGGTGCCCTGATCCGCACTGGAACGTCCAGAGGTCCTTGCCCGTGGCGGCGTCATACGCGGTGAAATAGCCCTCGGCGTCGCCGGTGAAGACCAGGCCGCCGGCCGTCACGAGCACGCCGGCGACCATCGGCGACCGCGTGGCGACCTCCCAGCGGATCTTGCCGTTCTTCACGTCGATCGCCTTGAGCGAGCCCGACGCCTGGTTGTCGATCAAGGTCATGGCGCTGCCCCAGTAGGGCTGCCCCTTGATGAAGAACGCCTTGCCCGAGGTGATCTTGGCACAGTTGTTGATGACCGGCACGATCGCCTGGCCGTTCGCCTCGTCATAGGCGATCGGACACCACTCCTTGCCGCCGGCCGGACCGGGGCAGACGCGCGAGCCCGCCGCGGTCGGCAGCGCCGACGGGCTGACAAAAGGCCGGCCGGTCTTCGGGTCCAGGCCGTCGGCGCCCTTCGTTCGGTCGGTCCACGTCACCTCGCAGAACGGCTTGCCGTAGAGAAATTCGCCGTTCTCGCGGTTCAGGCAGTAGAAGTACCCGTTGCGGTGCGCCTGCACGAGCGCCTTGACCTTCTTGCCGTCGCGGTCGATATCGACCAGCACGGGCTCATTCACGCCGTCGTAGTCCCAGACGTCGTGCGGGCTGTTCTGGAAATGCCACCTGTATGAGCCATCGTCGGGGTTGAGCGCGAGGATCGAGCAAGTGTAGAGATTATCTCCCTTGCGGACCTCGCCGTTGAAGTCGGGCGACGGGTTGCCGATGCCCCAGTAAAGCGTGTTTAGCTCGGGGTCATACGTACCCGTGACCCAGGCCGAGCCGCCGCCGGTGAGCCAGGTGTTGCCCTCCCACGTCTTGAGGGCCTTCTGGGCGTGCTCGGACTTGTCGACGGCCGAGGGCACGGTGTAGAACCGCCAGAGCCGCTTGCCGGTCTTGACGTCGTAGGCGTCGATGAAGCCGCGGATGCCGTACTCGGCGCCGCTGATGCCGACGATGACCTTGTCCTTGACGACCAGGGGCGCCAGTGTCGCGCTGTACGCCATCTGGTAGATGTCGCCGACCTCCGGGCCTCCCTCGGCCCCGGGCGCGGTGATCGGCGTGTCCCAGACCTCCTCGCCGGTGTTCCGGTCGAGGCAGACGAGGTGGGCGTCGAGCGTGGCCATGTAGAGCCGCTCGCCCGAGGCGGCGAACCCGCGATTCACGGCGTCGCAGCACAGCGCCAGGTTCTCGGGCAGCGACTTCTGGTAGTGCCAGAGCTGGCTGCCGGTCTTGGCGTCGATCGCATAGGCGTGGTTCCACGGCGTGGTCACGTACATGATGCCGTCGATCACCAGCGGCGTGCATTCGAAGCCGTCGAGCACGCCAGTCTGAAACGTCCACACGGGCAGCAGCTTCGAGACGTTTTTCGTGTCGATCTGCCTGAGGCGGCTGTAGCGATGCCCATCATAGGTGCGGCCGTAAAGCAGCCAGTTGGCATCGTTCGACCCCGCCTTGACGAGATCGTCGTGGTCGACGGACCCCACGGGCTCGCCGGCGCCCGGCTGCTGCTGGGCCTTACCACCGGCCGGCGGCGGCTCGATGGCCGA
>JAKAUH010000458.1 GCA_021818605.1 Planctomycetota bacterium | reverse complement strand
TCTGGCGACGAGCCGGTGTTCAATCACGCGAGCCGGTCCGACGGTGAAGGAAGGAGTCCGACCCAGCCGTGCGCAAGCTCACAAGGCCATCATCCCGCCGAATCGGGGTCCAGGTGCTCGCCGTGGGGGCGGTTGGGCTGATCGAATTGGCTGGGCCTGGCAGCATCCGAGCCGGCTGCTCCCACCTCGCACACTCGCGGAACGATCAGGTCTTGCTTTCCTCACTTCCCAGGGGCGCGAAGATCGATCGCGGAGGCGGTGCCACCGAGAGTTTGCCCACGCTGCGGACGCGTGCAAGCCTGGACCAGTGCCGAGTCGCCCGATATGGCGCGGCTCCGACCGTGCCCACGGTGCCTTCCGAGTCGACGCGCATCTCCTCCGAATGGTGGGCATGGTGGACCTCGTTGTCCGGTCCAATGCCGTTATCCGCGTGGTGTCCGGTCGAGGAGGCGGTCGTCGCTCGCGCCTGGTGTCGAGTCAGCCCCATCTTTGGCTCACCTCGAATTCCTTCGCCCCGTCCGAGAATCCGATCGTCTCGGCGGCGTATCCCGAGGCCCCAGCTCCCGAGCCTGTGTTCAAGGCCGTCGTCGCCGATCCAGCCGTCGGATCCTGATCGACTCGCCTTGACGTGTTCCCGCGGACCTGCCCGTCGCCCGTCCCCGATGGGATCGAGATCCGAGGTCGCTGGCGACGGCCATCGCCATCGCAGCAGTGTGGGCCCGCAGATTCCGCCCAACGGCACTCCGCGCCGACCCGGTCGATTGCCGGGCGAGGGAAGACGATCGTCGCCCCCAGGTCACCGCTCGTGTCGAGAGCGATCTCCACAACCGGATACACAGGAGCATCACATGCGCAAGGGAAACCGTACCGGATTGTCGCATCTCGGAGTGCTGGTGACCACGGCTTTGGGCTCCATTCTCGCCGCCCTCTGGATCACCAATGTCCTGGTGAACACGATCGAGCCCATCCATGGGCGGCGGGCGACGCCACGAAATGGGGATTCATCGGTGCGGAGGACGAGTCATTCGGTGGCGGCGCGTCGATCGGGCGATCGAGAACAACCGTTCATGCCTCGCGGCAGGATTGACACCAGCGGGCTGGAACCTGTGGCGGCTTCGGTCCCGCCCTGGAACCCGCGGGCCTCGCTCGAAACGATCGCCGAGTTGTGGAAGCACCCCGGGTTCAAGGCGCTCGCGACGCTGGACGGCTACCTGGAGAAGCAGAAGGCCACTGGGGATATAACCTCGGTTGTCCGATGTTTGATTCTCAGGGCCATGCTCCTCAACAGTGAGCGCGAGCCAGGCCGTGCGTACCAGGAGTTGGAGCAGGCGAGGTCGCTGATCGAGCACGATGAGAAGGTGGCTCGGGAATTGCGCTACACCCTCGTGTATTTCCAGGGGGTCTGCGCGATGCGGCGGGGTGAGAATGAGAATTGCATCATGTGCCGAGGCGAGAGCTCTTGTATCCTTCCCATCGCACCATCGGCTGTCCACACCAACCCCTCGGGCTCTCGCACGGCGATCCGTCATTTCACCGAGTATCTCGAGCAGTTCCCCGACGATCTGGAGGTCCGGTGGCTGCTCAACCTCGCCCACATGACCCTGGGCGAATACCCCGGCGGCGTCGATCCGCGTCATCTGATCGCTCTCGACCTGTTCCGCAACTCCGAGTTCAACATCGGCAAGTTTCGCGACATCGGGCACCTGGTCGGGGTGAATCGCTTCAATGAAGCTGGCGGCGCGATCATGGAGGACTTCGACAACGACGGCCTGCTGGACATCGCCATCAGCGTGATTGATCCGACCGAGCCTCTGTCGATCTACCGGAACAGGGGAGACGGGACGTTCGAGGATCGGAGCGAGGCGGCCGGCGTGTCCAGGCAACTCGGGGGACTCTATTGCGTTCAGACCGATTACAATAATGATGGTTTCATGGACATCTATGTCGCTCGGGGAGCCTGGCTCGACTGGGGCGTTCGACCCAGCCTGCTTTGCAACAAGGGGGATGGCACCTTCGCCGACGTCACGAAGGAGACGGGACTGCTGGAGCCTGTCACTTCGAATTCGGCGACATGGGCCGATTACGACAACGACGGCTGGCTCGACCTTTTCGTCTGCTGCGAGCGACAGCTCAACCGCCTCTATCACAACCGCAAGGACGGCACCTTCGAGGAAGTTAGCGAGAAGGCCGGACTGATTGACGGTTCTGCGAAGCTCAAGTTCTGCAAGGGAGCGGCGTGGATCGACTTCGACAACGACGGTTTTCCCGACCTGTTCCTCAACAACCTGGATGCCTCGGCGGAACTCTATCGCAATAATCGGGACGGCACCTTCAGCAACGTCACCTTGCGGATGGGGATCGATGGCCCTCGCGGGGGCTTCTCGTGCTGGGCCTGGGACTACGACAACGACGGCTGGCTCGACATCTTCGCCACCTGCTACGACCGCACGGTCGCGGACGTGGTCAAGGGCCTGATCGGTCAGCCGCACGCCATGGAGAATACCAACCGGCTCTTCCGCAACCTCGGTGGCAAGGGCTTTCAGGACGTGACCAGGCAGGCGGGGCTCGACCTGGTCTTCGCGACCATGGGGAGCAACTACGGGGACCTCGACAACGACGGTTTCCTCGACTTCTACCTGGGCACCGGAGAACCGAGCCTCGGCACACTGATCCCCAACCGCATGCTCAGGAACGTCGCGGGCCAACGATTCGCCGACATCACCGGAACGTCGGGCACGGGCCATCTGCAGAAAGGGCATGGAGTGGCTTGTGGCGATTGGGACCGCGATGGCGACACCGATATCTTCATCCAGATGGGCGGTTCTGTCAATGGTGACAAATATCACGACGTTCTGTTCCAGAATCCCGGGCAGGGGAACCACTGGTTGACGGTGAAACTCGTCGGCAAGCGGTCGAACCGGGCGGCCATCGGAGCGCGGATCAAGGCCATCACGGCAGGGGAGAATCCCTTGACGGTCCATCGGCATGTCTCCTCCGGCAGCAGCTTCGGCGCCAATCCATTGCAGCAGACCATCGGACTGGCCGGGGCCGGGCGGGTCGCAGTGCTGGAAATCCACTGGCCGACCAGCGGGACGACCCAGGTCTTCCGCGATATCGCGGCCGATCAGGCCATCGAGGTTACCGAGTTCGCCGATTCCTACCGGCCCCTGGGTTGGAAGCCGGTGCCGCAACCGACGGAATGAGGTCGGACGCGGATCGCTGCCTCGTTTCCATGGGCCTGGCCGTGCCGAACGCCGCTCGTCCTGGACCCCTGGCGCGGTCGAGCGCGTCGCGACGGGTGGGCGGGACTCGATCCAGTCGGTTGATTCGTGTTGTTGATCTCGCGGCATGGGGAGTCACCCCTGGCAGGTCGCGGGCCGGAGCCCGGGTGACGGGGTTCGTCACGACTCAGCGGTCCGTTCCCGCCTGCCGTGAGGCCGTGCTGAAACCGATCAGGGTGGGGTCCCGCGTCGTCGGCCAGTTCAGTTCGCATCGACGAAGCCGCCGCGATTGTCCCCCGTCGGAAGGCGAGTGCCGCGTTCGTGCTCTATCGATGGTTGGCACCCGCGTTCGAGTTATTCATGGCCTCGAGCGCCAGCAGCGGTTCCATCGGGGCGATGACGAGGATCGTGTCGTCCGGGCCGAGGATGATCTCGTGGCTGGGGTTGACGTTGACCTCGGCCGCGCGAGGGCTCGAGTGCATCACGATGTTCACCCGGTTTCCCGACTGAACCGCGCCGACGGTCAGGCCGACGAGCCGGCCGGCTGGGTTGATGAGAATGTCGGTGAGATGGACCTCCTGCCCGGCGAGCTGGAACGGCTGGTAGACCTTTCGCCCGGTCGCCGCCGCGATGAACGCGGGCGCGGCAACCTGCGACGTCGAGATCGTCGGCATGGCGAAGGCGCCAGCGACCTTGGTCGCGAGGGTCTCGTCGAACAGGCGGATCACGATTTGGGCGTTGGCATTCAGCTCGCGCGCGGTGATCGCCGCGTCGAGGTTGGTCAGGTCGTCGCTGGTGGTCACGATCACCGCGCGGGCCTGCCGCACATTGGCCTGCTCGAGTACCGAGGCCATCCGCGCATTGCCCTGGATCACGGGAATACCTCGGTCGAACAGCTCGCCGAGGAACGGGCTACCGCTGGATTGCTCGATCGCGACGATGCTCTCGCGCAGATCGATCAATCCACGGATCACCTGGTAGCCGACCTTGCCGACCCCGATCACCACGATGTGGTTGCGGCACAGCGAGGCGAGCATGCGATTCCACTCCGGGAGGTTCTGCTTGCGGGTGAAGACCAGGAACGCCAGCCGGATCACCGAGTCGGCCACCGCGCCCAGGCCGATCACCGGAAGGAGGAAAAAGAGCGGCTGGAGATACCACTCGTTGGGAAAGTCCAGCGACGATTCGAGGAAGATCATCAGAAAGACCGCGTGGCAGGCCTTGCCGAAGGACAGCGCGCCGCCGTCGTAGAAGCGCTGAAGGATCGCCCCGCCGGTGAGGACCAGCGCGGTGAAAACCGCGAGCGGCCAGCGGAACTCCCAGAGGAGCAGCCGGGCGAAGCGGACATACATCAACAGGCGGATCGGCGTGCGGACGCGAGCGATGATGGGACTCATGGCGGTCGAACCGGCTCAGCCCTCCTCGCGTCTTGAATGGCATTGCTCGGCAGTCAACTGCCGAGCACCTCGCCGAGGCTGCGATCCAGGATTGCCGTCATCTCGTCGACCTGCTCGGCGTTGACGATCAGCGGTGGGCCCAGGGCGATCCAGTGCGGGTCGAAGCGGCAGAGCAATCCGTGGTCGAGGGCCCGGCGGCCGACGCGCAGGCCCAGAGCCTCGGCGGCGGGGAAGCGCTCGCGGGTCGCGCGGTCGCGGACGAATTCGACCGCGTGGAACAGCCCCCTGCCCCGCACGTCGCCGATCACCGGGTACTTCGCGGCCAGCTCGTCGAGCCGGCGCCGCAGGCGTTCGCCCTGGGCGCGGGCGTTGGCCAGCAGGTCGCGCTCGAGGATCTCGCGAAGCACGGCCAGCCCGGCCGCGCACGAGATCGGGTTGCCCTCGAACGTGTGCCCCTCGACGAATCCCGGGTTCTCCTCGATGGGGCCCCAGAAGGCGTCGGCGATGGATTCGCGGCAGATCATCGCCGAGAGCGGCGCGTAGCCGCCCGAGATCCCCTTGGCCACGAGCAGGACGTCGGGCGTCACGTCGAAGGTCTCGGCGGCGAACATCTGCCCCGTGCGGCCAATCCCCGTGATGATCTCGTCGAAGATCAGGAGAATCCCGTGGCGGTTGCAGACCTCGCGTAAGAGCGGCAGGTACTCGTCAGGCGGGTCGATCACGCCGCCGGTGTGGCCGATCGGCTCGACGATGACGGCCGCGACGGTGTCGGGGTCCTCCATGTCGATCACGTCGCCGACGATCGTCGCGCAGGTGATGCCGCAATCGGGGTAGGACTTGCCGAACGGGCAGCGGTAGCAGGTCGGCGGGAAGACGTGCACGAAGCCCGGGGCCATCGGCTCGTTCACCGTCTTGCGCGACTTCAGCCCCGAGGCCGACAGCGCGCCGAGGGTCGAGCCGTGCCAGGACTGATACCGGCTGACCACCTTGTACCGGCCGGGCGAGCCGGTGAGCCGGTGGTATTGCCGGGCCAGCTTGATCGCGGCCTCGACGACCTCGGCCCCGCCGCACTGGAACTTCACCGTCGACAGGTCGCCCGGCGCCAGCTCGGCCAGCAGGTTGGCGAGCTGCACGGCCAGTGGGTTCGTGCCGTGCATCGGCGGCGAGAACGCCAGAACATCAAGCTGGTTCTTGATCGCCTCGATCACGCGGCGGTTGTTGTGGCCGACCGACGCCACGTAGATGCCCGAGATGCCGTCGAGATAGCGCTTGCCCTGGACGTCCCAGTAGAACACCCCGTCGGCCTTCGCCATGATCAGCGGGTGCTTTGACCACTCGGCCATCTGGTCGCGGACGAAGATCCGCCGCAGAAAGCCCTCCTCGGTCGTCTGCCCCTCGGCGATCAGCTCGGGGATGCCGGGAGTTGTTGTCGCCGTCGCCATCGTCGGTCGTCCTTCCTCGGGGATGAAACGTGTGCTCGCATCTGCGGTTTAAGGGTACAGGAGTCTGTTCCGAAAGGTCCGTTCGGTGGCGTAGGGTGGGCATCGCCCACCGGTCGAGGCCTCGAACTGGTGGGCAATGCCCACCCGACAAAGGTTTCTCGCGTTTTCCGTGGTTCCATTCTGCGAGGGATTGGTCAGAATCACGACGCGCCGAAGGCGGCGGCGGTGGCGGCGTACAGCAGGGCGACGCGGGCGAGGTCGTCGATGTCGACCCATTCGGCGACGGTGTGCTGCCCGCCGGCGCGGGGACCGTGGGTGATCGCCGGGATGCGGGCGTTGGCGGAGAAGCTGTTGGCGTCGTCGACAAAAGGCTTGGGCCCGAGAGGTAGCGGGGCGCCCGAGATGGCCCGGTAACCCGCCTGGAAGATCGTGGCGAGCGGCGAGGACTCATCGAGCGCGAGCGCGTCGCGGATGAGCATCCAGTGCAGGTCGATCGTGGTGCCGGTGTCGGCGGCGAGGCGCTCGATCCGCTCGCGGAAGTCATGCGCGACAGCCTCGCGGTCGGTGCCGGGGAGCCAGCGGCGGGTGCCCTCGAGCCAGGCCTCCTGCGGGTACTGGTTGTAGATCTCGCCCGAGTGGACCTGGCCGATGAAGACGCTGGCCGTGGCGCAGACCGGGTGAGACACCGTGCACAGCTCGGCCTCGAGCTTT
>JAKAUH010001119.1 GCA_021818605.1 Planctomycetota bacterium | reverse complement strand
CGGGTGGTGTCGCATGCCTCCGCCGGGTGGACTCGTACCGGTCGGAGCGCCGCGGCTTGCATCTCATGGAAGACTCCCTCCCCGGCAGCTCATGGCGGCGCGTCGGACCGATCGGCGATCGCCGCCGCGGTCGTACCGACGCTCCGGAAGCCGCCCTCCGCTGGACTGGATCTGTTGGATGGTCCTTACGTCCGTCGTCTCTGGCAATTCGCGACGCGACAGGGATCGACGCGTCGGCTCTGGGGGCGGCGCGGGTCGACCGGCGACCGAGAACCTCGCGGCTCGACGGACAGCGGACGACGGACGACGGACAGTCCGCCCGCCTCTTCCATCGTCGCCCCGCCAAAGCGGACTTCATGCGAGTTGGGAGACTGGGGAATCCGGGGGTTCGAGGGGAGCGGACGAGCCGATTAAGCCGTGGGGAGCGGACGGAGGGCGGCGAGCGCCGGCTCCTCGCCCTCGGCGATGGTGAAGAAGCGGTCGAGCTTCATGACGGACAGCAGGTCTCGGACAATGGGTTGGACGTGGTAGAAGACGACCTTGCCGTTGCGGGTATCGACGCGACGCTTGAGGCCGACCAGGATCGCGACGCCGGAGCTGGACAGGAAATCGACCTTCTGGAGGTCGACGGCGAGGAGAGGGTTGGGGCGGTTTTGCACCAGCTCGTAGAGGGCATCACGGAGGGCGTTGTTCCGGAAGTCGTTGAGGCCGGCGGCGGCCTCGAACCTCACGATCAGGGCGTCGGCTCGGTCCTGTGTACTGAAGGCTGACATGACGTCGCGTATACCTCCGCCGGGCCGGCCGTTGCAGACTCGGGACGCCGCCAGGGACCCGAGCCCCGCGGTCGGAACGCGGGAATCGGGGGAGTGCATTTCATTTCCTCGGTTGCCGCCGACCCGGCAGGCCCGGCGGCCTTCGCCCCAGAGCGCGGAAGGCCGGTTGGACACACGGATCGGGATCGCTGCCATCATATCGCGCACAACCTGCCAGATGCAATTCGGTCCGGCGATTCTGCCCGAGCTCCCGAGCCGCCGGGTCGACGTCGCCGGTCGTCGGGCCTGGGACGATCGGACCGTCCGCCGGGGTTACCGTTGTCAGGATGCGCGCTTCGGGTTAATCTCCCGGAAAGCCGATCGCTCGCGCCGGCTGCGACGGCGCGAACCGGCCGGGAGGGTGCGGCCTCGGCTCGCGCACATGGATGTGCGCACAGCCCGGTTTACCGCGGCGCCGGTCGAAGCGGCTACGCAGCGCCGGCTCCCGGCTCGGGCCGCCGGCCTTTGCCGACGGTCGAACAGGAGGGTTGGTGGAATGACGACGCGTGTCACGAGCGTCTTCCTGTACGTCACGGACGTACGCAAGTCGATGGAGTTCTACAACGAGGTCGTCGGCGCCGAAATCATCCAGATTCATGCCGAGCACGAGAACGCCCCGTACTCGCTGGCGATCCTTCGCATCGGCGACTTCACCCTGATGCTCCACCCCCAGGAGCCGCATGCGCAGGAGTTCGCCGATACCCGGGTCGGCGTCGGAATCCACCTTCAGATCCAGGTCCCGGACGTCGACGCCTTCTACGATCATTGCCTCGAGGCCGGCGCGCTTTTGAGCGTCTCGGGCGAGCCCGCCGACCAGCAATGGGGCTGGCGCGAATTCGCTCTGAAGGACCCCGACGGCTACGTCTGGTCCATCTACCAGGACAAGTCCGGAGGTCAGTGGACGACGTGAGTCCCGGACGAACCGCCGGCCGCCTCGGGTGGGACGGGCCTGGCCTCGATCTGGGCGCGGCCGGTCGACGACCGCGGCGGGACCAGCAGGAAGTACACCGCGACGCTCAGCATGAAAATGGCGTAGAGCCGCTGCATTGTTGCGGAAGGCAGCCGCTGCGCGAATCGGGCGCCCACGAACGCGCCCAGGAACAACCCCAGCGCGATCCAGAGACCCGCCATCGGGCGGATGTTCCCCCTGTTCCAGTATTGCAGCACGCCGAGCAGGCCCGTTGGGAAAAGGATCACGAAGAGCGACGTACCCGTCGCCGTGGACGGCGGGAAGCCGAAAAGGATGATGAGCGCCGGGACGATCACCAGCCCGCCGCCGACCCCGAAGAGGCCGCTGAGGACCCCCGCCGTCAGCCCAACAGCCAGCATCTTGGACGCTTCCAGGTAGTCCATCATCCTTATTCCTCCTGATGCCTGCAGAGGAGCTCCGCGCGGCCTGCCAGGCCCGCGGTCTCGATGCGTAATGTATGACAGCCCAACAGGATCGAAACCCACCCAGCCGCAGCGGCCTGCTCGACCTCTTCCGGGGTGAATCCCCCCTCCGGTCCGACAGCCAGAACAACCTCGCGACCGCGGGGCAGAGACGGCCAATCGGACGGTGCCAGTCCGGCCGGATCGGCCAGGAACCTCGGCAAGTCCGCGAACGAATCGAGCATCCGGTTCCATTCCATCGGCGGAGCGAGATCCATCAGCCGGGACCGGCGGCACTGCTTGGCGGCCTCGACGATCGAACGCCTCAGCCGGTCGAGTTTCGAGTCGCGCGGGATCACAACCGAGCGCTCGGCGACGACCGGAATCAGCCGCTCGACGCCGAGTTCCGTGGCCTTCTCGACGATCCAATCGAACCGGTCCCCCTTGGGGACGGCCGTCGCCAGGGTCACGCGGAACGTCGGCTCGGCGCCCGGCAGCGGTTCGCCCTCCGCCTGGAGCACCACCGATTCCCCCCGCGCCTCGATGATCAGGGCAGCCGTGGCAAACCCCAGGCCGTCGAAGATCTCGACCCGGTCGCCTGTCGCGCGTCGGCAGACACGTGTCAGGTGTCGGGCTTCCTCCGTCGGCAGGTGATATCGCCCCTCTCGTGGCGGATCGGGGCAAAAGAAACGGTCGGCCAAGGCGCTGCTCCGGGAGCGGGTCGAGGCTGTCGTCTCATCTTATCCGATCGTTGGGCCGGCCGGCGAACCTGGCGGTCCAACGGTCGGGGTGGCGGGTCGCCCAGGCTTCTGCTAGCATCGTAAGAGTCGCGAGGATCCATCCCGACGGCGCGGCCTGGCCGACGCCGGACGCCCAGGACAGGAGCAGCAACCGGGCGATGAGCGAGCCGACCGTGAATCTGCGCAACCCGTCACTTGCGGCGTTGCTGGCATGGGCCGTGCCAGGACTCGGGCATTTTTATCAGGGGCGGACCGGGAAGGGTATCCTGTACGCGGTCTGTATCCTGGGCCTGTACACCATCGGCATGGTGATGGGCGAGGGCAAGATCGTCTACTGGCGATGGGTTAACCCGCTCAGTAATCCCGAGAAGTTCTGCCTGTACTACCTGGGCCAGTTCTTCGTCGGCCTGGCCTCGCTGCCCGCCCTCATCCAGGGGACGCTTCATTACTTTGGATTCCAGCCGATCCTCGGCGGAATCCTGGCCGAGCCGTCGCAGAACGTCCTGAACGCTCTCAATTCCCGGCTGAACAAGCTCGTCGAGATCGGCTCGATTTACACGTGCATCGCGGGGCTGCTCAACATCCTTGCGATCTATGACGCCTACGAAGGTCCGGCCTACCTGGAGGTTGAGGAGCCGGTCGCCGAGCGTCCGGTCGAACCGGCGGTCCCGTCCGGCGGCATTCCGGCGGAGGGCTCCGCATGACGCTTTCACCCGTCCAGATCTACTGGCTGACCATCCCTCTGGTCGTCGCGATCAGCTTGGTCTACTCGGCCTCGCGGCACGAATCCTGGCGACGGATCTGGGGGCATTCGTTCCGCCTGTGCCTCTGGATCATGGGAATCCTGATCGGCGCCACGGCTGTGTTGCTGGTGATCAATACCCAGGTGTGACCGCCGCTGTGGTGGTGCCAGGCCGCGCCAGCAGCGCTTCCTCAAGACCGGGTCGACGCCATCCATCAATCCGCGGCCCCCACGCCACCAGCAGGTGTGCCACGGTGCACCGGACGCGGAAGAAGGGTCGGGTGGCGGCGGTGGAGACACGGGTGATCTTCGGCACCGCGGCGACGGTGGCGGCGGCGTTGGAAGCCTCGGCGGTCAGCCGCACGGTCAACACGGCGTTCGTGGAGCGGCATAACGGCGCCGACTGAAACCGCAACGCGCGGCGGGCCCGGAAGACGGACCGCTCCTCGAAGGATTGGTGGATTGATCGGGCCGCAAGCTTCTTCAGCAAGTCCAGTTACAACTTTGGCCGTCACGATCATTTCCGGATGGTAAAAGCATCGACCAGCCGGCCGTCGGCCTCGCGAGCCTCATACGTCAACCGCCGTGAGCGCGGGTCGATCTCGATCGTCTGATAGGTCGACACCCTGGATATCGCCTTCGCCACGACATCGCGCTCGACGCCCTCAACGTACTTGTCTCCCGACACGGCGATCAGGTAGATGGTGCCTTCCGCCGGGTCCGAGGCACGGCGATGATTGTGCAGCGGATGCGTTCTCTGGTAGGAGTGGTCGTGTCCCTGGAGCACCAGGTCGACATGATGGCGGTCGAAGACCGGGACCCAGTGCTCGCGCAGCGCGGGCATGTCGCGCCAGGGGTGCGACGGATACACCGGGTGGTGAAAAACGGCGATCTTCCAGCGGGCCCGCGTGTGATCGAGAGCGCGGTCGAGCCACTCCGCCTGGCGGCGGGCCATCACCGGATCCCAGACGGCGAGCGTGCTGTCGAGCACCGCGAAAAACGCATCGCCCGCCTCGAACGAGTAGACCAGTCCCGCGTCGATCCCGGGCGGGCCATCGGGCGGCAGCGCGAAATTCGCGCGATACAGCCGGGGGCCGACGTCCAGGTACTCGTGATTGCCAACGCACGGCATCAACGGCAGGCGGTCGAACACGCCCGCGGCGCGCAGGAAGAAGTGATCCCAGTTGGTGCGCTCGTTGCCCCGGTCGACCAGGTCGCCCGCCAGGATGAGGAAATCCACCGCGCGCGGCGGCCGGGCGGCGGCCGCGAGCAGGCGCCCCCACCCTTCAAGTCCCGTCTGGGCGTCGCCCAGGTAAAGGAACCGCACGACCCGATCCGACCCGGGCGCGGTCCTGATGGTCCGCCAGTCGGTCCAGCCGCCATCCGTCCCGTCCCCAAGCGAATAAACATACGACCGGCCCGGCGCGAGCCCGCTGACCGCGACCCGGTGGCGGCGGATGACCGGGTCGTTCAGGACGTTCGCCACCTCGACCACCGACGAATCGCCGGTCATCACGCGGATCATTCGGGGATCCGGTGCTCGGCTTTCGCTGTCAGCGGCCGGGGCGATTCTCACCGCCGACGCCACGACGTCGTCGGATGTCCGCCAGGTGAACACCAGCTCGCGGCCCGCGTCGGCTCCGAAGGCGATCGCCACCTGGTCGGGCGTCGGACTCGAGACCACATGCGTCTTCCAGACCCGGCCGGTCGCCAGCCGGGTCGAGTGCCGGGCCGCGTGGGACGGCTGGAGCAGAATCGCACCCAGCAGCTCGGCGGGAATCTCGGCGAATGGGCGGTACGCGTCGAATGCGGCGCTCACACCGGGCCGCGCGATCATCGTTCGCCAGTCCGGGCGGCAGGACTCGGCAAGTCTGACGATCGGGGCGCCGCGATCCCTCGTCGGCGCCGTTCCGGAGTTCGCCAGCGATCGGACGAAGACCGCGTAGTGTGCCGTCGGCCCGAGGTCCAGTCCATTCACCCCCAGCCCGACCGGTCCGCGGTCGAACGTGCGTCGATAGATTCGCCAGGTGGCGTCGTCGTTCGTCAGCGAGAGTCCAGTCGCGACGAAGCCGCGGTCGGCGAGCCAGAACGGCGGCGCATCGGCCGGAGCGGCCACGTCGACGACGACCGGCCGATCGACTTCGAACCGGCAATAACCCTCGCCCAGCGCCCGGCGCTCCGAGCCGGTCAACCGCGCTAGCACCTCGGGACCGCGCGTCGCAACCGCGGTCAGCTCGCGCTCGGAGGAGATCCGGCTCAGCCGGACCCCGGCGCCGCGCATCGTCGCGCGCGGCGAGACGATGCGGTCGCGCGGCGCGGCCTCGCCGCGCCCAATCGTGGCCAGGATGACCAGCAGCCACCCCAGCCGCCTCCGTGCGGTTCCATCCATGTCCCTGGTCCGCCTCCTGCCCGGCCCCGGCCGTCCTTCCACTTTCGAAACGAACAATGGCCTCCGTCTGCATCCCGCGGGAGGCCATGGTGAGCGAGCGGGTAGGTCGACCCGGGCACGCGATCAATTCGACTCGATCGACCCCGGGATCTTGGCGATGCGGTTCACCAGATTGGCGGCATCCCTGGCGCGCCTCAAATCGGAGTACTTGGCCAGCGGCGCCGAGTACGTCTCATCGGCGTAGACGCCCACCACCGTGTAAAGGCCGTGCGACTCGCCCGTGCACGCCTTGGAAAAGAGACCCGAGCGAATCAACGAAGCCAGGTTCTGCTGCCAGAGCTGGGTCTCTGCGACTTTTGCGGTCATGGTGTGCCCCTTCGGTAGGAAAAAAAGAGGCGATCCGTCAGTAATTCGAGGCACGCATCTCACTCTTGCCCGACCGACCCGCAAGCCGTCTGAATTCTCCCGCCATCGCGATCCACCCGCCCTTCAGGTATGCTTCCGACCGGGCCAGTTCTCGCTTGTGAGGATTATGGTCGATTGGGCTCTACTGGTATAGACGAATCAGACAAGGAATTGGTTCGGCGACGCCGGTTTCCCACATTCTGCCCAAGAAATCAACGGGCGTTGCCTTCCGATTGCTCAAATCCTGGGCCGAATGAACACCTCCAGCGGCCCATTCTACATTATACGCAAACTCCACCACACAACATCATCCA
>JAKAUH010000920.1 GCA_021818605.1 Planctomycetota bacterium | reverse complement strand
CCAGTCTGTCCATCAGGGCCCAGTCCGGCTCGACATGGCCATCTTGTCGGCCCTTGATGGTTGCCGGCTCCTGGTGTGCATCGCCCTTCTGTCTGACGATCCACCGGCATTCGTCATCGACCGGCGGCTTGCGACGGGACTCCTCGCTCAGCACCACCGTCGCTGTGACGTAACCTGCTGGCTCGCAAGGATTCGATGGCTGTTTTCGGTGCTCGTCAGGCGTCGGCCTCGCCCACGACCGAGCATCCCGGCTGACCGTCCAGAATCGCCGGCAAATCTCGAAACCGCCTCGCGTTCCGGTGGTTGGGACCCCGGTGGTAGGGAGCGAGGGGTCTCGTCTCCATCATCGTCCGTGTGTTCCGTGTCCTCCGTGGTTCGATCCTCGGATTCGACCCGGATCTTGAACCACGGAACATACGGAACACACGGAGAGGGAAAGGGCCTGTTCCGTAGCTTCCTGCGTGGATCATGGCCAGCAACCCCCCAGCCCCGATAAGATTTCGCTCCCTCGGGGCAAGAGGCAAACCGTCCATGCCGCGCCTGGACCAGGTGGTGTTCGGCGAGCAGTGTCCTTGCGACCGGTGTTATTACCCCGGCACGAATGATCCTCGAGTCGGTGCAATAAGCAGGCTGCTCTGATTCCTGACGATGCCACGGATGAGTGGGCGGGACGGGATGAATGTTTGGGTTGTGTTGATTTTGGGGGTTTCGTGTAAAAAAAGAATCGACCCTCGAGAAAAAAAGCGAATAAAAACCGACTGGCTGCGTATCTATAAGGTGCTGGTCCGGTCGTTGGCAAGTCGGTCGTCGGTAGAAGGCAATGATTCCGCCCGCGATGAGGCTGCATCCATCGTGGCAGGCGGAGGACAGGTCAGCCCCACGAAATCGATAGCACGCAGACTCGGATGGTGGCCTGCTGGCGTGCGGCTGGCTGGAAATGACTTGCTTGTGAGATAGCGGTCGTGTTTGCATGTAGATCAGGTCGGCCAGGCTCCGGAGTGGGGACTCGGACCCGTGGAAATCGATCAAACGAAGCCAATGAGGGTCCTCAGGAAGCGCGCGAACGAAGCCAACGAGAGTCCGGAAGGCGCGCGAACGAAGCCAACGAGAGTCCGGAAGGCGCGCGAACGAAGCCAACGAGAGTCCGGAAGGCGCGCGAACGAAGCCAATCGACCCCTGGAAATCGATCAAACGAAGCCAATCGACACGGGTTCTTCACAATTGAGGTGGGTTCTCAGCATCGGCGGCTTCCGCTGCGGGCGATACGTCAAGGTTGTGATGCGGCGTGGCAGCAAGCATTGAGAGGGCCGCGGGGCAAACGGCGAATCGGTCATCCCTCGTTGCATGCGCCTAGCGGACCGTCCGACCGGCCGGGGCGTCGGGGCGAGCGAGCTGCTCAACCTTATCAAGAGAGAAAGGGAACGCGGTGCGTTGGTGGATGCAGTGATAGAGGCGGATGCGGCGGACGGGTTTGCCGTGGCGCTCGACCTCGAAGTCGGCGGCCGGTTCGACGCGGGTGAACCAGCGGCCGAAGTAGCGGACGAAGGCCTCGGGCTCGGGGCCGACCAGGACGAGCACCCCGTCGTGACCGATCCAGTCCTCGGGCCGGCTCCAGAAGGCGAACCCGCGCGGGTCATCCTTGTTGTAGCAGAGCGCCGGGCGGCCTGGGCCGAGCGCGTGCGAGAGCTGGGCACTCTGATACCAGTACCGGGTGAAGATGAACGAGCCGGGTTCGTCCACCAGGCCGAGGCGCCGGATCCGGTCGGCCACCTGATCCCAGCCGTAGAGGTCCAGCGTCGGATCGGTCCGGGTGTCGAGCAGGCCGAGACCGTTCGCGAGCCGGAACCCGCCGCCGGACGCGGAGCCTCCGCGCTGGAACCAGCCGGTGCGGTACTCGGTCACGGCCAGGGAGACCAGGAGCAGGGACAGCCCGGTACAGACAGCGAGCCGGCGTTGGGTGGAAGCTGGGTGGTGCTCCAGCCGGTCGGCCCACCTGCGGCCGAGCAAGGGGAACAGCGAAACCAGCCCGATCAGGCCCCAGTGCGGGAGCACCGGGCGGAAGAGCGCCACCGCGGTGAATGCGGCCAGGGGCAAGGTCGCCACACAGATCCAGAGCCGTTCGGGGCCGGTCGGCTCGGAGCGCCAGGACCGCCAGGCGCGGACGAGCCCGGCGATCAAGGGGAGCCAGATCCAGGGAAAGAGGTAGCCCGCCTGGGCGAGCAGGGTGATCGCCAGCAGGTCGGGCCGGGGTGTCAGGCCGCCGACCGCGCGGTTGCCCTGGAACCGGAACGAGGCCCAGTCGTGCCCGGCGTTCCAGTACAGAACCGGGCTGAAGGCGATGAGCCCGATCAGGGCCGCCAGGTACGGGCCCGGGCGCAGCAACTGCCGGCGCCCCCGGGCGTCGAGCAGCATGAACGCCGCCGCTCCCATCGGCAGGAAGACCGCGTGGTACTTGCTCAGGAGCGCCCCGCCCCAGGCGACGCCCGCCTCGAGCCAGCGCCGGGTCTGGGCTTCTTCGGGACCGGTGAGCGCCAGGGTCATGCGGTCCAGGGTCAGCAGCCAGAAGAAGAGCAGGGGGCCGTCGGGCAGGGCGAACATCGACGCGGCCAGGCCGTAATAGCCCGTCAGGTTCAGGGCCAGGGCGGCCAGGAACCCGGCCGTTGGCCCGTACTGGCGGGCCGTGAGCCGGGCGAGGAGGAGCGTCGAGCCGGCAAACAGCGCGATGAAGCCGATCCGAAGTGCCCAGGGATCGTCAGACCCGCCCGAGAGGGCCAGTCCCGCCATCTCGACCCAGGCCATCATGGGCGGGTGGTCGAAGTAGCTGGCTGCCGGGTGCGCGGCGTAAAGCGCGTGATAGGCCTCGTCGTTCCCCAGCCCGAGCGTGGCCGAGGCAATCAGGCGGACGACCGCCGAGACGGCCAGCAGGCCCACCATCGCGAGCTTGACGTTCATGCGGCGCATCCTTGCACAGTCGGTGATCGTCGTGGATCAGTCTTCCGGGCCTGGGGCCGGATCGGCCGTGGACCGTGCAGCTCGTTCCGGCATGACCCGGTCCTTCGGTCCGAAGTAGGTCAGGCTCTCAGCCTGACACCGGTCCGTTCCGCCGCCCGTTGCGGATGGCGTCAGGCCGAGAGCCTGACTTACGGGACCGATCCGCAGTCGGTCAGGCTTTCCAGCCCGACTCCGTTCGATTCCGTCCCGTCGCCCGTTGCCGAGGGAGCCGGGCTGAGAGCCTGACCTGCACGGACGGGCCGGACCGCGACTCGATCGAGAACGGTCCCCGGAGGCCCCGATTCTACCCGGATTCTCGACGAGAGCGAGGCCAATCGTCGAGCCGGACCCGGCCCGCCCGGCCGCTCGCGGGTCAGTCGAGATCCGGAAAGAAACCACGAGACGTCCGGAGGGCACGAAGGGGAAGGAGCCCGATGCCGGTCCTGATTCGTGGCCTTCGCGCCATTCGTGGTGAAGGCTCGGCTTTTCGGGGGGCTCATGATTGCGGAGGCGCCCTTGCGGCGGAGGCCGGCGCGACGGTCTGATGGGATGGTGGTCCGTCCAAGCCTCCTTGATATGCGAGGGCGCCCCGTCGGCGCTGTGATTCCCGGTGCGCTGGTCGATTCGCAACCAGATCCTCGTTCCCCTGATCGCGATCCAGGTGGCCGCGGTCGCGGCGAGCGCGGCCGCGACGGCGACACTCGCCGCCAGGCGGAGTGAGCGGCAGATTGTCGACCGGCTCAATGGGGTGATCGCCGCGCTGGGCGACCGGCGGTTTCCCTACACGGCCGAGGTTCTCGCGCGGATGCGGGGGCTCTCGGGCGCCCACTTCGCCGCGTATGGACTGGACGGGCGGGTGCTGGCGACCAGCCTGCCCGGGCTCGACGCGCTGCCGGCGGGCCTCCGGTCGCTGCCCGACACCGGATACGTGACGTCGCTCGCAAGCAATCCGGCCGCCACGTTTCAGGGCACGCGCTACCTCGCCGCCGCGCTGCGGCATCCGGGTTCGACGCGAGGGCCGTCGCTGCTGGTCCTGTATCCCGAGACGAGCTGGCGCCAGGCCCGGTGGGAGGCCGCGCTGCCGCCGGTCTTGCTCGGCGCCGGGGCTCTCGGGGCAATGGTGTTGATCACCGGATGGATCGCCCATCGGATCACCGCGAGGATCCACCTGGTGCAGGGCCAGGTCGCCCGGATCGTCGAGGGGGACTTCCGCGAGCTCGAGCCCGGCCCTCATCGCGACGAGGTCGACGAACTGTCGCTCTCGATCAACCGCCTGTGCAGCCAGCTCCGTGACATGCGGCACACCATCCGCGAGACCGAGCGTTCTCATCTCCTGGCGCAGCTCGCGGCGGGGCTGGCGCACCAGCTTCGCAACGCATTGACAGGTGCCAGGATGAGCGTGCAGCTTCACGCCCGGCGGCATCCCGCCCCGGCCGATGACCGGAGCCTCGACGTGGCGCTGCGGCAACTGGAGATGACCGAGGAGCAGGTCAAGGGTCTGCTGTCGCTGGGCCGGGTCGAGCGGCGAGGGACCGAAGCCTGCGACATTGGACGGCTGCTGGCGGACGTCGCGCTGCTGGTCAGTCCGGCCTGCCAGCATGCCCGCGTCGAGCTGACGCGGTGCGGACAAATCGAGGGAGTCGAGGCCTCGGTGGAGGTCTCGGGCGTGCGGGCGGCCGTGCTGAATCTGACCCTCAACGCGATCGAGGCGGCGGGGCCGGGCGGCGCGGTGCGGCTGGAGGCGGTCGCGGACGGCGACGAGGTCGCTCTGGAAGTGGCGGACACCGGCGCGGGTCCGCCACCGGAGCTGGGCGATACGCTCTGCGAGGCTTTTGTCACGAGCAAGCCGGAGGGGGTCGGCCTGGGGCTGGCACTGGCCCATCGCGTCGCGACGGACCACGGTGGCCGGCTCTCGTGGCGCCGTGAGGCCGGCGAGACCCGCTTCCGCCTGACGTTGCCGAGGCGAGCCGGGTCGCTGCCCGCGGGAGGGGTCCTGAAATGAGCTGCATCCTGGTCGTTGACGACGAGGCGAGCATCTGCTGGGCGTTCCGCGAGTCGCTGGGCGACGAGGGGCATCACGTCGAGGTGGCCGCGTCGGTGGAGGAAGGGCTGAGGATCGCGGCGAGCCGCCCGCTGGATGCGGTCGTGCTGGACGTCCGGCTGCCGGGAGTCGACGGCCTGACGGCGATGGCCGCGTTCCGCGAGCGGATCGGCGAGGCGCCGATCGTGATCATCACGGCGTTCGGCAACCTCGAGACGGCCGTCCACGCGATGGAGGGCGGGGCGTTCGACTACCTGGTCAAGCCGTTCGACCTCGACCGGGCGACCGGCGTGGTGACGCGGGCCCTCCAGGCGAGGGCGGGCCACGAGCCGGAGCCGGGGGCCGTCGCATCACCGTTCGAGCCCGATGCGCTGGTGGGCCGGTCGCCGGTCATGCAGGAGCTGTTCAAGCGGATCGCGCTGGTCGCTCCGACGGAGGTGCCGGTGTTGATCACCGGTGAGAGCGGCACAGGCAAGGAGCTGGTGGCGCGGGCCATCCATCGGCACAGCCCGCGGCGCTCGGGTCCGTTCGTCCCGGTGAACCTGGCCGCGCTCAACCCGACGCTGGTCGAGCGCGAGCTGTTCGGCCATGTGAAGGGGGCGTTCACCGGGGCGCACGAGGACCGGCCGGGCCTGATCGAGCTCTCCTCGGGCGGGACCTTGTTGCTGGACGAGCTGGGCGACGTGCCGACGGACGTGCAGGTGAAGCTGCTGCGGGTGATCGAGCACCGCGAGTTCGCGCCGGTCGGTGACGTGCGGCCGAGGCCGGTGGATCTCCGGGTCATGGCGGCGACGAACCGCCCGCTCGGCGAGTTGATGGCGGCCGGTCGGTTCCGCGAGGACCTGTTCTTCCGCCTGAGCGTCTTCCCCATTCACCTGCCGCCCCTGCGCGATCGGCGCGAGGACATCCGGGCGCTGGCGGAGCACTTCCTCCGCCACGCCGGCCTGCCGGACTCGGCCGATACGCGGCTGGTCCCCGCGCTGATCGAGGGGCTCCGCGCCCGGGTGTGGAGCGGCAACGTCCGCGAGCTGCGGAACGCGATCGAGCACGCGGCGATCGTTGCCCGGGGTCGGACGCTCGGCCCCGAGCACCTGCCGCCGGCCCACGCGGCGGTCGGCGGAGCACCTCGACCGGCCGGGGATGACCTCCATCATCGGATCGGCGACTGGGCGCGGCATCAGCTCGACACTCCCCAGCCGGTTTCCGAAGGTGAAGGCGAGGCCCTCTACGAGCGCCTGCTCGGCGTGGTCGAGCCGCCGCTGCTCGAGACCGTGCTCGAGCGATGCAAGGACAACCGCGCGGCCGCCGCGCAGGCGCTGGGCATCCATCGCGCGACCCTGCGGCAGAAGCTGCGGAAGTATGGACTCGACTGACTGTCGGCCGGTTCCGGAGGGGGCGTGGCGGATCCGGTCAGGCGCCATCCGCGAATTCGTGATTCCACCGATCGAAGATTCCCCGATTCTTCGAAGATGCCCGCGCGCAAATGCGGGCATCTTCGAAGGCAGCGGGCATCTTCGAAGGTCCCAGGAGATTCCGGACCGGTGCGATACCCACGGGCACGTTCCCTGTTAACCATTGTAAAAACCTCTGACGCGTTGACGACCCGGAAGCGCGAATTCCGTTTCCCATTCTGGAGGGGCGTGGTAAGCCCGACGCATGGCGACGCAACCTGGCCGGCATCAGGAAGGGAATCCGCTCTTCGATGAGTTCGATCAGCCGGCGTGCTTCGGGAGGTGCTTCCGT
>JAKAUH010000743.1 GCA_021818605.1 Planctomycetota bacterium | reverse complement strand
CACGGGTCCGCTCGATAGCTACCTGGTCGAGATCACCCGCGACATCCTCGGCTACAAGGACCCCGAGTCCGGCAAGCCGATGATCGACCTGATCCTCGACGCCGCTGGCCAGAAGGGGACGGGCAAGTGGACCGTGATCTCGGCCGCCAACCTGGGCGTCCCGCTGACCCTCATCGCCGAGGCCCTCTTCGCCCGCTGCCTGTCCGCCCAGAAGGACGAGCGCGTCGCCGCGTCCAAGCTGCTCAAGGGCCCTCAGAAGACGTCCATCCCGGCGGCTGACCGCCAGGGCTTCATCGACGCGATCGAGCAGGCCCTCTACGCCAGCAGGCTCATGTCGTACGCCCAGGGCTTCGTCCTGCTGGACGCAATGGCTCGCGACTCGAAGTGGGAGATCAACCGGGGCGCCGTCGCCCTGATGTGGCGGGGCGGCTGCATCATCCGCAGCGCGTTTCTCGGCAAGATCAAGGACGCCTTCGACCGCGACCCGATGCTCGCCAACCTGATGCTCGACCCATACTTCCGGGGCGAGATCGAACGCTGCCAGGCCGGCTGGCGCCGTGGCGTGGGCCTGGCGATCGCCAGCGGCATCCCCATGCCGGCCATGTCCTCGGCGCTGGCGTACTTCGACGGCTACCGCTCGGAGCGCCTCCCCGCGAACCTGCTCCAGGCCCAGCGCGACTATTTTGGAGCTCACACGTACGAGCGGGTCGACCGCCCCAGGGGCGAGTTCTTCCACACCAACTGGACCGGCCGCGGCGGCACGACCGCCTCGTCGTCCTATAACGTCTGAGATCCGCCTTCATTCCATTCAACACCACTTCCACAGGCCGGCTGGCGCTGCGCGCGGGGCCCGGTGCGCTCCGGGACCGCCCCCAAAAATCGGTGGCCACGGCCGGCCCTGTTTGTGCATGAGAGGGAATGCAGCGCCCGGGAGTTCCGCCGGCCGCCGCACTCAGGAGGATGGGAAAGAATCGCAGGAAACGAGCAGGAAGCCGGAGCGAAACAGCATAAATCCTTGCCGAGTCATTACCTGCATCCGTTTGCTCTTTTCCATCCGTTCCTCGGATCGGAGAGCGATTTCTTCACAAACTCGCAGGCGGCCGGGCGGCCGGCGCCACGACCTGTCGGGCCGCTCCAAATCCTACTTCCGCAAGAATTTCGGATGAATCTCAGTCATGGATGTCGATTTTCGACGACTTGAATCGAATACTACGATAGCGACAGCGACGGCCGCGCGGGTCGCCGAACGACGCGGGGTCAGGCCGGTGTTGCGGGGAACGACGATGCCCGAACGGACCGCCGGGACAACCGGACGGATGAACAATCAGATGGCGAGATCGAGCGTTCTCGAGGAGACCGCCGTGCAGGATCTCAGGGTCCGCCCGCGCGCTGACTCGGCGGCGGGCGAGCACTGCCTGAGCGACCGGCTGGGCTCGAGCCTGGGCGCGTACCGGATTGAGCGGCTGCTGGGGCGCGGCTCGATGGCGTGCGTGTACAAGGCGCGGCATCTGGGGCTCGACCGCGACTGCGCGCTCAAGATCCTGGACTCGTCGCTCGATACCCGGCAGCCGGGCCTGCGCGAGCAGTTCTGGGCCGAGGCCCGCGCGGCCGCCAACCTGTCGCACCCGCACGTCGTCACGGTCCACAACATCGACAGCGCCGCCGGTTACCATTTCATCGAGATGGAGTACGTCCCCGGCGGCCGGACGC
The DNA here is from genome assembly GCA_021818605.1 of Planctomycetota bacterium. Classification (GTDB taxonomy): domain Bacteria; phylum Planctomycetota; class Planctomycetia; order Isosphaerales; family Isosphaeraceae; genus JAKAUH01. The sequence goes on along the minus strand of JAKAUH010000743.1, from coordinate 5,082 downwards.
TGCGGGACGTCATGGTGCATGAGGGACCGCTCGATGCCTCGAAGGCGGCGGCGCTGGCCCGGCAGATTACCCTGGCGCTGGGCGCCGCGCATGACTCGGGGCTGGTCCATCGCGACATCAAGCCGGCGAACGTGCTGCTCACCGAGCGGGGCATCGCCAAGCTCGCCGACTTCGGCCTGGTGCGCCGGTTGGACGAGCTGGCCCGCGGCGGTGCGCCGCTGGCCGGCACGCCCACCTACATGGCCCCCGAGCTCTTCGAGGGCGTTCCGGCCAGCCCGCAGTCGGATTTTTACGCCGTGGGCGTTCTGCTGTTCTACTGCCTCTCCGGCCGCCTGCCGCTGGTATCCGACAGTGTCGGCCAGTTGATCCAGCTTCACCGCACGCAGACCATCCCCGAGATCCGCTCGCTCGCGCCGGCGGTCCCCGAGGCGCTGGCCCAGATCGTCACCCGGGCCCTGGCCAGGGACCCCGAGGAACGCTTCGTCAACGCCGACGAGATGGCCGACGCCCTCCAGGGCGTGATCCTTCGCCTCCGCGAGGTCGAGGCCCTCGTCCGCGAGTGCGTCGAGGGGCTCAACTGCTTCATCCAGGGGCATCGCAATACCTTCCGCATCATCGTGCCGCTGCCGGGCAACCGGCTCCAGGAGGTCGTCGTCGAGGCGTCGAAGGCCCCCAACGAGGCCCCGATCCTCACGGTCTTCTCGGTCTGCGCCCCGGCCGATCCGGCGTACTTCCAGGACGCCCTGCGACTGAACTCGCAGCTCACCTATGGCAGCATCTCCGTCCACGACGTGCTGGGCAGCCCGATGTTCGTGATGTCACGGACCTTTTCGCTCGACACGGTCCACGCCGACGACCTCCGCGGCGCGATCCTCGAGATCGCCCGCCGCTCCGACCGGATCGAGAAGCAGCTCACCCGGATGGACCAGTATTGACAGCCTTCTGAAGAATCGATCCCGAAGAACGGATCGAGGAGGGCGAACAGATGCGAGCGTTGGCTCCGTGTGGGCCTGTCCTGCTTCGCTCTCGGCTCGGCTCTCCTCTCCGTTCCGTTCCTACGATGGTTTCACAACCTCTGAGCCTGTTGCCCCTCGCGAAGGACAGGACATGGGACCTGTCGGGCGGCCCCGGGGCCGATTATAAAGGGACTGGAAGCCCGGGCGGGCACCCGGTGCTGACCGTCCTGTCCCGATCCGACCCGCGCGAACTCTCCGGAGCGCGTCGCCATGGTGAACGCGGCCGAACTGGCCTGGTCCCTGGTGCTCTCGATGGCCTCCGCCGCGATCGCGGCCATTCTGGGGCTGAGCGTCTGGTGGGACCGCCGAACGCGCAAACCCGGGCTGTTTGTCAACGACCACCGCCACTTCGTCCTCCAGGACATCCGGCGGACCGTCGGGATCGTCTGCCTGGCGCTCCTGTCGCCGGGACTTTACTTCGGCTCGCGCGTTCCGGTGTTCGTCGGGGAGCCCGGGCCGCCCGGCCAGCCGGCACCGGCCCACCCCGTCCTGCATCCCAACCGCGTGTTCCTCGGCATCTGGCTGGCCGTCTTCGTGCTCCTGGCGATTTTGCTCGCCCTGGCGCTCGTCGACTGGATCGCCACCCGGCGCTACGCCCGCCGCCAGCGCAACGCGATGAGCCTGGAGCGCCTGGACTTGCTTCGCGAGGGCCTGCACCAGCCCGATTTCAGTCCCGACGAACCGCTCAACGGGACCGGGTGAGAATCTTCGTATCGGGGCCGGACCGCCCGATCAGGGAGCGGATGACGCAAAGTCGGACGGATCGACCTTGAGGGTGTGGACCTTGCTGTGCTCGTTGAGCGCCCGGAACTTGCCGTGGTAAACGGTCACCTGGCCAGCGTGCTTGACGCGGACCTGCCAGTGGGTGGGCTTGGCCTGGCCGCCGAAGCCGCTCCAGAAGACGACGTACCACTTGTAGAGGCCGGGGGGTCCGTGTCCCTTGACCTTCTCGGAACCGGGGCCCTCGGAATCGACGAGCCAGTAGACGTTCTCAGGTCCGTAACCCTTGGTGTTGTCGACGTCGAGCTCGCCCCCCTTTTCGCCCGTGGGATCTTCCCAGAAAATCTCCTTGCCGCCGGGCTCGATGACGTGCAGGTCGAGGTCGACATCCGTGTTCCAGATGAGCGTGAACTGAGGGTCGCCGACCTTCACCTGCACGCCCTTGATGGTCTCGCCCCCGTTGCCGAACCTGGCCAGACCGAACCCGTCGCCGTCGCCCGCGCCCGGATTGTTGCTGTTCAGACCGCCGCCGACACTCGGAGTCCGGTTGCGCCTCGTGAGCGCATCGGGCTCGATCGGGTCGAACTTGAGCGAGTCGAGAGGCGCGACGAGGATCGGGGTGACCTCGTCGGCGAGTGGGGCCGGGGGCATGTCGAGCGGGGTGTTCAGCCCACCGGACAGGGTCTCGCCCTCGTCAACGCCGCTGGGCGAGCCGGCGAGTTGCGTGTCGATCGCGATCGGGGGATGAGCGTCCGGCACGAAGTACCAGAGCCCGAGGATCACGAGCACCACGATGTGCATCACGACCGATGCGCTCCAGCCCTTGAGTGACTCGGGCGTCCACCAGGGCTCGTCCGCGACAGGGACATTCAGGGCGGCCGGCTGGGGCGGTGGTGGTGGTCCGGCGACGGGAACCTTGGGAGCGCCGGTGCCCGGCGTCGCGCGGGGTCGCATTGGGCTGGCCGACATCCCCACCCCCGATTGTGCATCCACAGGCGGTCGACCGGCCGGGTCCGACCGCCCGTCCGGATCCGACGGGCCTATCACTATCATGTAGAATAGCGAGCATAACGCGCCGGAACGCGCGCGGGAAAGCTCAAATCGGTTGCGGCCGGAGAGCCCGGCGGATACAAGGGAATGGCCGCCAGCGGCTCGCGAACCGTCGCGGCGCGAATTCACCGCCGGCCGCGAGGGGACTTCGATGGACGCGCGCGAGCTAAAACGATTGCTTCAGGATGTCGCCGAGGGACGGATCGCCACGGACGACGCGCTCCAACGCATCCGCGTCCAGCCCTTCCAGGACACCGGCGGCTTCGCCAAGGTGGACACCCACCGCCGGCTGCGCTGCGGGTTTCCCGAGGTCATTTTCGGCCAGGGCAAGACGTCCGAGCAGATCGAGGCGATCCTGAAGACACTGCTCAAGCACGAACAGGGGGGACTGGTCACTCGGGTTGCCCCGTCGGTTGCCGAGCATCTTCAGACGGCGTTTCCCGAGGGCGAGTACAACGCCCTGGGGCGGACGTTCCACGTCCGCGGTCCGGCAACAAACGAGCCGAAACTCGGCCGGGTCATCATCGTCACGGCCGGGACGAGCGACCTGCCTGTTGCCGAGGAGGCGCGCGTCACCGCCGAGTCGTGGAACTGCGAGGTCAAGCTGATCGCCGACGTCGGCGTTGCCGGCCTCCACCGGCTGCTCCACCAGCTCCCGCAGCTCGCCGATGCCGACGCCCTCGTGGTCGTCGCCGGGATGGAAGGCGCACTGCCGAGCGTTGTCGGCGGCCTGGTCGACTGCCCGGTGATCGCCGTACCGACCAGCATCGGCTACGGGGCCCATTTCCACGGGCTGGCGGCGCTTCTGGGGATGCTCAATAGCTGCGCGTCGAACGTGACGGTCGTCAACATCGACGCCGGGTTCAACGGCGGCCACTACGCCGGTCTCATCGCCCGCCGGATGGGCCAGGCCCGGCTCGTTGCCGATGCGCGGGAGTCGGTCAGGGCCCCGGCCGCGCATTGATCGGTCACATCGATGCTCATCTTCACGATCAACGGACAGACTGGCGCAACCACGCCGGCCGCGAGGGAATCCAATGGAGCTGGAAGAGGTCAATTCGATCCCGAAACTTGCCCCGCGAGCCCAGGATGGCCACAAGGGCCGTTACGGAATGGTTCTGGTCGTCGCGGGAGGCCGAGGCATGGCCGGCGCGGCGGCGCTCTGCGGGGCATCGGCGCTGCGATCGGGAGCCGGCCTGGTCCGCGTCGCCACCTCGGCCGAGGCGCAGCCGGTCGTCGCGAGCTTCGAGCCGTGCTACATGACCTACCCGCTACCAAACACAGACGAGGGACTCATCGCCTTCCCCAGCTGCAAGGCGGCGCTCGCGGGGCTGGTCGAGAAGGCCGACGTCGTCGCGGTCGGCCCCGGGCTGGGTCAATCCGATGAGATCCGCGCTCTGATCCGCTTCCTGATCGAGGAGACCCCGAAGCCCCTCGTGATCGACGCCGATGGGCTCAATGCCCTGGCCGGCGATGTCCGGATCCTGGCCGGTCGGAAGGATCCGACCGTGCTGACGCCCCCCCCCGGCGAGTTCGCCCGGCTGACAGGCACCGATGTCGCCACCGTCCAGGCCGACCGCGCCCGCCATGCCGCCGAGCTGGCATCGACGTCCGAGGGACTGGTCGTCGTGCTCAAGGGCTCGGGTACCGTCGTCACCGACGGGCGCCGGTATTCTCTCAACACGACCGGTAACCCGGGGATGGCGACCGGCGGATCGGGCGATGTGCTCACCGGGGTCATCGCGGCGCTCATCGGCCAGCGAATGGACCCGTTCGACGCGGCCCGGCTCGGAGTGTTCGCCCACGGGCTGGCCGGCGACATCGCGCGGGACGACCACGGCGAGGTCGGCATGATCGCCGGAGACATCGTCGACGCCCTCCCCGACGCGTTCGCCCACCTGCTCCCCGACCCGAACCTGCCACATTGAATTGAAGGAGTGGATTGCAGCGGTCCAATCAACTTCGAGGAAGGCTGCGTTCGGGTCGCCGCGCCACGGCTGTTCCGAACCATCCAGGTTGCAGATGTCGGGCAAAAGTCGAGACTCCTCGCCGAACACCGCCAGGCCGATCGGGTGGAGGGTCCTCGATCTGAGTCGGAAGTCTCCCGCTCATCCGCCCTTCGGGCACCTTCTCCCGCCGGGAGAAGGGGACGGTGACGCCCGAGCCGAGCGGCGAGGCCGTCGGGATTGCGACCAGCATTCGCCGTCGCCCCGTCAGGTGGCCGACCGGCGTCTCCGAAGTCGGTCAGGCTTTCTAGCCTGACTCCGGACCGGTCCCGGCGGATCGGGCGGATGCG
>JAKAUH010000711.1 GCA_021818605.1 Planctomycetota bacterium | reverse complement strand
GGCGAATCTCGGGCGCCTGGAACCCCGGGAATGCCCGCTCATCCCGCTCGGACCAGAGCCGGATGCAGCGCCCCGGTGCGGTTCGGCCCGCGCGCCCCGCGCGCTGCTCGGCCGACGCCCGGCTGATCCGCTCGAGCGACCAGCGGTCGACGCCCCGCTCGGGATCGAACCGGACGAGACGAGCCAGGCCCGTGTCCACGACTGTGCGGACCCCCTCGATCGTCAGCGAGGTCTCGGCCACGTTGGTGCTCAGGATGATCCTGCGCCGGTCGGTCGGCTGGAGCGCGCGGTCCTGGTCCTCGGCCGGCAGCGACCCGTGCAAGGGGAGGGCCAGCGCCCCAGACGACTCGGCAATCGGCGCGATCGCGTGCAGGGCGCGGCGGATCTCGCCCATCCCCGGCAGGAAGACGAGCAGGTGGCCCGACTCGCGCGGGTCGTCCAGCCACTCGCGCACGATCGGCGCGAGCGCCTCGGGCCGCGTGGGCGAGTCGACCGGCCGGTACAAGACCGAGACCGGATGCATCCGCCCCCCGGCCCGGACGACCGGGCTGCCGCCCAGAAACTCGGCCACCGGTCCAGCGTCGAGCGTCGCCGACATCACCACGATCTTCAGGTCGGGGCGGACCTCGTCGCGCACCTCGCGCAGCAGCGCCAGGGCCAGGTCAGTGTCGATGCTCCGCTCGTGGAACTCATCCAGGACGACCGCGCCAATCCCCTCGAGGAATGGATCGGCGAGGAGCTGGCGGGTAAGGATGCCCTCGGTAACGAACCGAAGCCGCGTCGACTCGACGAACCGCCGCTCGAACCGGACCTGGTAGCCGACCTCGCGGCCGAGCGTCCAGCCCCGCTCGTCGGCGACGCGACGGGCCGCCGCGCGCGCCGCGACCCTTCGGGGCTGGAGCGTCACGACCGCCGGGTGCGTCGTGCCCAGCAGTCCCGATTCGACGATCGCCGCTGGCAGCCGCGTCGTCTTGCCCGAGCCGGGCGGCGCGGCGACGACCAGTGAGCCGCCGCGCAGGGCATCGAGACATTCCGACAGGACCGTGTCGATCGGGAGTGGATTCATGGCGCAGGGGACCAGCTTCGATGATGCCCGGCATCAGGCGTGGCAGGCGACCGAAGGCGACCACCCGCCTGCCTGATGTCGGGAGAGATCACTTCTTCTTGTGGGTGTGGGTATGCTTGTGGGGCGTGACGGGGTAATAGATGCCCGTCGGGGTCGGGAACGGCTGCGGATACAGGTTGGAGAGTGGCACGGGGGTGATCCGGCCTTTCTTGTACACATAGAACGTTCCTCCTGGCGGCACGGGATACAGGAGCGCCGTCCGGCGCTTGGGCTGCCCCGTGAAGATCAAATCGGTGGCGCTCGTCGGCTTGAACTTCACGAGTCCCAGGCGGCCGATGAGCTGGTTTGGCCCGGTCCCGCCAATGAGGACATTATGCCCGAACCACCCGTGCTCGGTCGTCTCGGTGCTCCCGGCCCTGAGCACGTTCCGCCCGCCGTGGCCGCCGTCGATGAGCGATGGGACCGTGACCGACGGGTCGATCGTGATCCTGTCGTTGGCCTTCGAGCCGAAGACGTCGATGAACGTGAGGCTCGAGGCAGCCGGCTGATTCAGGTCGAGTTGCCCGTTGACGTAGACCTGGATCACCGGCGACGAGGAAGACGAGGTGGTCGTCTGGATGACGTCGATGGTATTCGTCGGATGGCCGACGTGGGGCAGGGGGGTGATCAGCAAAACACCACCGACGACCCGCACCGCGCCAGTGTTAACGGGCTTCGCCGGCCCGACCGTGATCGTCACCGGGCCGGGATTGCTCTGGAGGGTCGGCGTGGGTGCCGACTGCGGGCCCGCCCCCGTCACCTGATACAGGAAGGTATCAGTCCCCTGGAACCCGGCATTCGGCGTGTAGTTGAACGTCCCCGTGTTCGGGTTGAAGTTGCTGACCGTCCCGTTCCTGGGCTGCGAGAGCAGCGAGTAGGTGAGGGTCGAGGGCTTGGCCGTGTCGGGATAGCCGCTGGCGCCGTTCAGGGTAACGGAAGTCGTCTGCCCCTGCGAGGTCGTCACGGCCGTCGGGTTGGCGAACGGCGCGAAGTTCACCGCGGGGTCGGTCGGACCGGCGTACGCGCCCACCGTGACCGTGAAGGTCTGCGTGGTCGTCGCCCCGGTTAGCGAGTCGTGTGCCGTCACGGTGATCGTCGCCGTCTCGCCCGCCTTGGCGTGGCTGGTGTCGATCAGCAGCGTGCCGCTCGGGTTGGTGGTCGTCATCGTCGCCGATGTGAAGATCGGATTGTTGACCGGCAGTGAGTTCTCGCCGCCCAGAGCGGGGTTGGTGGTGACCGGGATCTTGGTCAATAGGCCCAGGGTTGTCTGGTCCGAGGGCTGGCCGGTCGATGTCGGGTTGGGCACCATCTGGCCGAAGATGGTGTAGTTGTAGCCGAGTTCGCTATTGGGCTGGCCGGTGGTGATGAAGAACTGGGTATTGTTACTGTCGGTGCCGCCCGAGTTCGCCATCGCGAGCTGGTCGGACCCGGTGAAGGCCAGCGGCTGGAAGTTCTGATTCGCGAAATTCGGATACCCGCTGCTCCCCGTGCCGTTGGGATTCGGCGCCCCCCCCTGAACAACGTAGTCGGTCGAGCCGGGGAATCCGGTCGCGACACGCGTAATATACTTACCAATATTCGTATAATAGCCTTGATTGGTGAAGTTCGAGATCTGGTTAACCGTGTTCTGGAGATTCGCACTCCCGATCTGATTGAAGAGCTGGAAGACCAGCGGCCCGCTGAAGTTGTTCTGTGAGTTGTTCGGGTCGGTGTACTGAACGTTCAAGGTCCAGAACGGGCCGGATGCCACATTGGCGGAGATGTCCGGGTTACTCGATGTTGCCGTGAACGTCTGCGGGTCAGTGGTGCCGCTGCCGTCGAGGGGAATCGTCATCCCCTGCTGCTGCGGGACCTGCTGGTTGGGGATCGCCGCCAGCGAGACACCCGCCGCGGTGAGCAGGCGGCGGTCCTCCAGCGATTCCATCACCGGCCGTCGGGATGACCGGCGCCCGGTCCGCGCGCCGGAACCGTCCGCCAACCGCCCGGCCTGGGAGCGACCAATCCGAATCCGGTCCCACATACGATACCTCCTGCGGCCCGCGGCTCCCCGTCCCCGGGCCCCGACGCCATACCCAGAATGCGGCCTATCCCGACGGTCACTGCACCTGTATCGGTTGGATCGTCTGGCCGGCTTAAATGACATTGACGACTCACGGCGTAGCCAGGCCGGACCGGGACCAGTCAGCGGATGTCCGCGGCGCTGGCCGAGCGCGGCCCGAGGCGGCATTCCCCAGTCTCTTGACACGAAACGGCTTGCGTCTGCGGACCTGACGGCCGCCGTTGACATCTGGGCTCGGAATTCCTATATTGATGCTGGGCATGCTGAAGGTGCATGCACCAACCTCGTCTCGTCCCGGCTCATCTCGCACCGAATCGAATTCCGTTTGTTCGCCCGGCAAGGAAGTGTCGCGTGGGGATGAACCCCGAACCGTTGAGCACCATTCGATGTTGAGTTCCGAGCCGCCCCGGATCCCCGATCCCTCCGACCTGGCCGTCCCCGAATCCGGGGTCGATCTGTCGGACGACGGCCGCGCGGCGGACCGTTCGGCGACCGTGCTGAGGAGCTCGGGCAGTTCGGCCCGGCGCCGGCAGGAGAGCGGGTCGTCCTCCTCGCTGATCATCCCGATCCCGCTGCCGCGGCCGGGCGAGTCGATCGACACGTTCCTGCTGGAGGAAGCGATCGGTGTCGGCGGGATGGGCGCCGTGTTCCGTGCGCTCGATACGAAGCTCGACCGCCAGGTGGCACTCAAGCTCCTTCCCCCCGACCAGGCCGCCGACGCCGAGGTGGTCCAGCGGTTCTACCAGGAGGGGCGATCGGCGGCCCAGCTCGACCACGAGAACATCGCGCGGGTCTTCAGCATCGGCCAGGACGAACCGTTCCACTACATCGCCTTCGAGTATATCGAGGGCGAGACGATCCGGCAGCGGGTCGAGGCACGCGGGCCGATGCCGGTCGCCGACGTGGTGGACGTCGCGCTCCAGATCGCCGGGGCCCTCGTGCACGCTTCGCGGCGCGGTGTGATCCACCGCGATATCAAGCCATCGAACATCATCCTGACTCCGCAGGGTCGAGCCAAGCTGGTCGACATGGGGCTGGCGCGCCGCTTCGAGCGCGGCGGCGATCACGGCCTGACGCAGAGCGGAATGACGCTCGGCACCTTCGACTACATCAGCCCGGAGCAGGCTCGCGACCCACGCGACGTGGATGTTCGTAGCGACCTGTACTCGCTCGGCTGCACGATGTTTCACATGCTCACCGGCCGCCCGCCATTCCCGGGCGGAACAGTCCTCCAGAAGCTGATCCAGCATCGTGAGGAGTCGCCGGTCGACGTGCGGACGCTTAACCCGGACGTACCGGCCGAGCTGGCGGCCATGATCGCCAAGCTGATGGCCAAGGAGCGCGAGCGTCGCTTCCAGGGGCCCGAGCAACTGGCGCGGGAGCTGATGGCGCTGGCCGCTGCTCTGGGCCTCCAGCGCCAGCCGGCGGTGATCGAGAGCTGGATGACGCTGCCGCCGCACGCGTGGTGGGAACGGCATCTCGTCTGGCTCTTACCGGCGATGGGATTCCTGCTGATCGTGTCGGTCCTGGCCTGGTGGGGGCGCGAGCTGAGCGGCCCGCCGATGGGCCGGCATCCGTTGTCGGGCGAGGCCACGCCGGCGGCTGAACCCGTGCTGGACCTGGCCGCCTCGGCCGAGGCGGACCGCGGCCAGACGCGAGAATCCCCAGCATCGGGCTCCGCAACCACCGAGGCCGCGCCCTCGCCGCCCCGGACCATCTCGGTGGGTCCCGGCGAGGATCTGGCCGCGGCGATTGCTTCCGCTCCGCCGCGCTCGGTGATCGTCCTTTCGGACGCAGGGCCTTACCGGCTCGCCGGACGTCCCTGGCCGTCGCGGTCGGGCTCGCCCGTCGCTGCCTCGGACCTGACGATTCGCGCCGAGGCCGGTGTGCGCCCCGTCATCGAGTACGTCCACCAGCCCGGAGCCGACGATCGCCACGGCGTGGCGATGCTTCGGTTCTCGGGCGGACACGTCGTGATCGAGGGCCTGGAGTTTCGCCTCGACGCCACGGAGCCGGGCGAGTCGGCCTGTGCCCTCCGCTGCGTCGACACCGAGCTGACTCTCCGCCGCTGTCTGTTCCGCCGCCCCGACGGCGGCGATGGCGACGGCGACAGCCACGACGCGACCGCGCTGCGGGTCGGCGTGACTCTGGCGGGCGCCTCCGACGGCGGACGACCGCCCGCTGTCCTCGCGCTCGGATGCCACTTCGACGGCGGCCAGACGGCCATCCGGGCTGACGGGCCGGCCGATCTGACCCTCCGTGATTGCACCTTCGGCCCGGCCTCGCCCTCGATCTGGTTCGATGCCCCGCGGCCCGAGATGACGATCGCCGGCGAGCTGCGGCTGACCCACTCCAGCTTCCTCGCCGCGACCGGGCCGATCTTCCGCATCGGAGGCCACCTGGTCCGCGCCCGCGTCGACGACTGCGTCATCGCCCCGGCCGCGAGCGGTCCCGCCCGGCTGGTGGTCGTCGACGACCCGCGGCATCTGAACTGGTTCGGCCGGGGGAACGTCTACGGCCCGATCGCGCCGTATCTCGCGACCACGCCGGGCGCCGCCGATCGAACGGCGATCGAGGACTTCACCGCCTGGGAACAGACCGACGACGAGGTGCGCGAATCGGGCTCGCGTGCCGTCGCGGCCCCGGTCTGGGGTGCCGCGGAGCCGCTTCGGGCGCTTCGTCGCGCCAAGGGCGACCCGAGTCGGGCCTTCCTCCTGAATGCCCGGCTGGCGGGCCCGGTCATCGGGGCGCGATATGGTCCGCTCGGCGACAGTCTGACCGGTCCTCGACCCGCGCCGGCGCTGGCGCACCGAGAGGCGACTCGGCCGGCCCCGAAGCCGCCTGCAACGGGCCCGGATCTTGCCCTCGTCGTCACGAGCCAGCAACCGGCCGACCAGCGGGAAACGACGAGCCCTTCGACCACCCGGGAGGTCGAGCGCCCTGTGGTTCCAGATCGCCCCATGCCCGTCGCCAACGCCGAGGTCGACGGCACCAGCGGCATGCCGGACCCCATGAACCTCCCCTCGATGCCGCCCATGCCGACCGTCGACTCGCTCGACGATGACAACGAGAATCTGGGCGGAGCCGCCACTCCTCAACCCGCACCGGCTCCGCCGGACACCCCCAGCCCGAAGGCCGCCAACCCGTCGGCAACCGCGAGCAGCTCGAGCAACGCCGCGGCGGCGAGCAAACCGCCAAGGGGCATCCAGCCCTCGCTGGCAACCGAGGACCTCGTCCACGGCCCCGAGCAGTTCATGGCGATGCTGCATGGTCTGGACGGGCATGGCGGCGTGATCCGGATCGCCTCCGGAGTGGATCTCGACCTCCCCTCGGTGGCCGTCGAGACGAGCGGCTCCGCGCCGTTGCAGATCGCCGGAGAGCCAGGCCGGCCTCGGCCTCGGCTGCGGCTGCGGCCGTCGCCGATGACTGGCGAATCGCCGACCGAATGGACCGGGCTGTTCAACCTCCGCGCCGGTGCGCTGCGGCTCCGCGGCCTGGATATCGTCGTTACCGAGCCCGAAACCGGCACGGGCGACCGGCAGGCGGCTGTGGCGCTGTCGCCCGGCACCACGCTTTCGATCGCCGACTGCACCATCACCGTCCCCATGCGGCGGCCCCTCGCCACCGCCGTGATCGTCCGTCCTCACTCTTCGCCCGAAGC
>JAKAUH010001151.1 GCA_021818605.1 Planctomycetota bacterium | reverse complement strand
TCGTCGGGCGCCATCGTGGCAATGTTCGACGCCGCCGAGAACAAACCGTCCTTCAACTGCTCGCGGACGATCTCTCCGTTCATGAGCAGCAGGCGCTGCGGGATCGTGCCGGCTCTCGCGTCGAACTCATCCTCGCCGGTATCGCCGTAACGCTCGACGAAGCGATTCCGCCGGGTGTACGCCACCAACCGCGCGAACCAGTGCGATTGCGGACCGATCGTGCCCAGCGATGCCGCCTGGAACAGGGCACCGGCCACCTGCTCAGGCCGCAGCCGCGTCAATGGAAACACGACCCAGGCCGCCTCGTGCTCATCGGTCACGCCATCGAGTGCGCTATCCAGCCGAAATGCCTCGCTCGACGCGATCACTCGAATCAGGCGGTGCAGGTTGTAGTGATGTGCCGCGAAGTCATCGGCCAGGACACCGAGCGCCGGGTGCAGCTCGCCCGAGGCCAGCAGGTCGTCCACCGGCTCGGCCAGCGGCCGGCCGAACAAAAGCGCCCAGACGCGGTTGACCGTCACGCGCGCCAGGCCCGGGTTGCGGGCGTCGATCACCCACGCCGCCAGCCGCTCGCGCGGGCCCCTCGCCGCCTTACCAACCCCGGCATCCACGGGCGCCAGCAATTCGGGCAAGAACGGGACCGAGGGCTGGATGACCGGCAACTCCTTCCCCTTGCGGTCGAGCGGGCGGTAGTCGTTCTCACCGTCCCGAATCCCGCGCAGATTCGCCCACGTACCACCAAAGAATGCCGCCAGGCCGCGGAACTGATCCTGCTTCCATGGTTGGAACGGGTGATCGTGGCACTGGGCGCAATCCAGCCGGACACCAAGAAACGCCCGCGCGACGCGAGCCGACAGCCGGTCGGGGGTCGGCCGCGCGGTCTTCTCGTCGATCGTGACCGTCAGGAAGTTCGTCGCCGGGTGATCGGTCCACAACCCCTCGTCGGCGATCAGGTCATGGACGATCGCGTCGTACCGGCGATTCTCGAGGAACGCGTCGCTCAGCCATGTCACGAATCGCCTGCGCCTGAAGCGCAGGAACGGCCCGTCCTCGGTCCCCACAAACACCCGCGCGAACCGCTCGGCCAGGTAGTCGGCCGACCGACGGTCCGCCAGCAGCTCCTCCAGCCAGGCGCCCACGCGGGTTCCTGGCGATCTCGCCTCGAACCGTCGGGTTTCCTCGAGCGACGGCACCGTGCCGCAGAGCGCCAGCGCCAATCGCCGCATCACGGCCAGCTCCGAGGCCGGCGCCGCGGGCGTGAGCTTCAGCTCGCTCCATCGCTGGCGAAAGGCTGCATCGACACGAGCGACGACCAGACGAAGATCATCGGTGCCGGCAACAGTCCGGCGCTCCGAGGACGCCGAGCCCGACACCCTCGCCGCCGGACGCAGCAAACCCGTCGCGAGCGCCGCCGAGCCGGCAACCACGGCCAGCACGAATCCGACGTCTCTGATTCGCGATTGCGTCAATAGGAGCATTGGATTTTCATGACAGGTTGCTTTAAGTCAGAGGGGGACAGAGCCTGGATGATCCGACCCCTATCGACATCATCCCCATTCCGCCGCCACTGGGTGGTTCGCCGCTCGAGGCAGGCTGTCTCAAGGTTGATGTCGCCGCATCAGCCATCGGCATTTCGCACCCACCGCGGGTGTCTCTCTTCCGATCTCCGTGCCTCTGTGCCTATCTGGTTCCGATCTTCTCTTCCTCCTCATACCCGACCCGCCCACCGCAGGTTTCGCCTGCGTCATCCTGAAACCCCGTTCCCGCAGGGGGAGTATCACCAGGCATGATCGACACCGCCACGAGCCCCGACGTCTGGGAAGCCGACGAGACCGCGGCCGCCATCGAGGCCGCTCCGCGGCGGCCAGCGTACCTTCGGCGCCTCGCGAGCCTTATCGCGTCCTCCGCCGAGTGGCTCTTCGGCCTGCTCTCGCTTCTGATCGGCCTCTCGACGCTGGCCGCCTTGCCGATCTTGCAATTCCTCAGCCTGGGCTACATCCTGGAGGTCTCCGCCCGCGTGGCGCGCACCGGCCGCATGCGCGACGGATTCGTCGGGGTCCGCAAGGGCGCGCGAGCCGGTGGCCTCGCGCTGGGGCTCTGGATCGCCACCCTCCCCGCCTGGCTGGCGGGTCAATTCGCTCACTCGGCCGAGATCGTCACCCCGGGCGGCCGCGCCGCACGCGGCTGGCGGATGGCCCTTGTCGTGATCGTGACCCTCTCCGTCCTGCACATCCTCGCGGCCTGTGCCCGCGGAGGACGATTGCGCCACTTTCTCTGGCCGTTCGGCAACCCGGTCTGGCTTGTGCGCCGCATCCGGCAGGGTGGACTTTACAGCGATTCACGCGACGCGTTCTGGAGCGCTCTGGCCGCGCTCCGGCTGCCGTATTACTTCCGGCTCGGTCTCGTTGGGTTCCTGGGCACGATCGCCTGGCTGATCGTGCCGGCCCTGCTGATCACGGCCGGGAGGAAGTTGCCGCCCCTGGGAATTGTCGGTGCGCTCCTGCTGGCGATCGTCGTCCCGTTCCTGCCGTTCCTTCAGGTCCGCTTTGCCATCGAAGGCCGCCTCTCGGCGCTCTTTTCCCGCCGGGCGATCCGCGAACGATTCCGCCGCGCCCCCGGCGCGTTCGCCTTCGCCCTGATGGTCCTGCTGCTCGCGGCAATCCCGCTCTACCTGCTCAAGATCGAGATGATCCCGCGCGAGGCGGCGTGGCTGCCAGGCCTGGTCTTCGTGGCGTTCCTCGCCCCGGCGCGAATCCTCACCGGCTGGGCCTATGCCCGCTCGGGCCGTCGCGACGGGCCGCGGCACTGGACCTTCCGCCTGGTCGGGCGGGCGGCGATCGTCGTCGCGGCACTTTTCTACGTCCTGATCGTCTTCCTGGCGCAGTACACCTCGTGGGGCGGCGCGGCGAGCCTGCTCGAGCAGCACGCGTTCCTGCTCCCCGTGCCTTTCGGGCGGATGTGAGTGAGCCCGAGACACGGCCAATTGATGCGATGCGATGCGATGCGATTCAATTCAACCGCCCGGCACCGTCGGAGGCGTGCTCCACTCGACGGTGAGGATCATCACGACGAGCACCAGCAAGCTGATGACGGCGAGCAGCCCGCTCGGCATGAACTTGCCCGTCTTGATCGCGTATCGATAGCCGAACAGGACAAAAAGCACCACGGCCAGCAGCGACCCAAGCCCGGTCGTGAGCTGCTGGCTGCCGGCGATCGAGAACCCCAGCGCCGCGAAGGCCGCAACCGAGCTGGCCAGCCCGGCAATCAGCGAGGGCCGGCTGCCAGCCTTGAAGTAGCCGATCAGCCCTCCCACGGCGAGCAACACCCCGTAAATCGCCAGCGTGGCCTGTCCCACAATCGGAGAGATCATTGTTCTCGGCCTTTCTCTCAAGTGGCAAGCAACGGCTCGAGCCGCGACTGGTCGGTCAGCCGCCGGGCTCGGCCCGCTAGCGACTTGCCACTTGCCACTTTCAAGCCAAACAAGCCGAGGGCCCGCAACGGATCGGGTGTTGCGGGCCCCGGCGATTGGGGGGACTCGGGTTGTCGGCTCGGATCGGATTGGCTCGGCTCGGCCCCACTCCGGTTCCACCGGGCAGAACGAGCCGAATCCGAGACGAGACGATCCGATCCGATCCGATCTGATGGATTCGGGGTGGCTCAGGGCTGCGGATTGCCGCCCTGCTGCATGTCGGGCGGCGGAACGTTGCCCGCTCCGCCCGGGGCGGGGACTCCGCCAGGTGCAGGGGCCCCACCCGGTGCGGCCGGCATGGCGCCCGGCAGCAGTCCGGGTCCTGGCGGTGGAACGGCGCCCGGTCCAGGTCCCATCGGAACGGCACCGCCCGGCACGACACCCGGCGGCATGGCCGGCGCGGGGAAGATGTTCACGTCCGTCGGCCGGCCGCCACCCTGCTGCACGCCCGGCAGCGTGCCCATCGCCTCGGGGATCGCCCCGGCCGGCGGCGGCTCGATGCCCATCGCACGCATCCTCGCCCGCTGCGCGGCTGCCTGGGTGTTCGCCCAGGGGAAGTCCGGGCTGTTGGCAAAATACTGGACATCGTCGTGCATGTACCGACCCGAGGGCAGCGTCATGCCGGCATATTCCACCTGGCAGCCGACCGAGGGCAGGACCACGCCCAGGGCCAGTGCCGTCCATCTCGCGACCTGGTGCCGCCGGGTGAACCGTCGCGGCGACCTCTTCCGGGGCAACCCCATTGTTTCCACCCTCCTTGGCGAAATCGGCGGCCCCTCGCGTCCTGCGACGAGGGACGAATCCTCTGCCGCCGTCGGGGAATCCCTCCCCGGGCCGATCCGACCTGTATTTCCCACGCGATCCGGACCACTTTCAGCCCGGTCGTCGCAGTTCTACCGGCCTTGACTTGCCTATCCCATCGGCCGGATTCCGCCGCCCGGACCAATGATTCCGCTCATTTTGAAGAAAACTCCATTGCCCGCCCCGCGGAATCTACCGTCCGGGCCGGTCGCCCAGCCCTTACCTCTATTCATCGGCTTCCCCGCCGGCTGTCTGCACGCCGGCAACCGGCCGCCCGGCATGCATGGCGAAATTCGTGATGGCAATCCAGGTGACAGGTGACCGGTGGCAAGTGGCAGGTCAACCCGGACCGAGCCCGACCGTCCATCGCTTGCGAAGTGCCACTCACAGAGCCACTCGCCAGCCGACAGACCCCAGCGGTATCATCGTCAGCGAAGAGTCGAGCCGAGCCGAGCCGAGCCGAGCCGAGCCGAGCCGAGCCCAACCGAACCGGAACGAGACGGAGGACCATCGATCGATGCGCCTGGACAAGCTGGTGTCGGAGCGGTTCAACCTGTCAAGGCGCGCCGGGCGCGAGGCGGTCTGGCGGGGTCAGATCGACATCGCCGGGCGGACGAGCCTCGACCCGGCGCTCGAGGTCGAGCCCGACGCCCAGCTCAGGTTTGACCCCAATCGTCCCCGGCCCGAGGTCGCGGCGCGTCGGATTCGCGTGCTCTATGAGGACAGGCAGATCCTGGTGGTGGACAAGCCCGCTGGACTGCTCAGCCAGCCGACGCAGGCCCGCGAGGCCGATACGCTTGTGGAGCGGGCGGGCCGATATCTCGCCCGGACCCGGTCGGGGAGCCGGCCTTATGTCGGCGTCGTCCACCGGCTCGATCGGGACACCTCGGGCGTGATGCTGCTGGTGATTTCGCGCCAGGCGCTCCGGCCATTCCAGGCCCTTTTCCGCGCCCATACGATCGAGAGGCGCTATCTCACGGTGGTCGAAGGCTGGCTGACCCCCGACCGCGGAACGATCGACCTGCCGCTGGTCGCTGACCGCGGCGATGGCCGTCGGGGAGCCGCCCGCGTCTCCGGCCGGGGCGTGCCGGCGACCACGCATTTCGAGGTGCTCGAACGCTTCGGCTCGGTCGCCACCCTGGCCGCCTGCCGGCTCGAGACCGGGCGCACCCACCAGATCCGCATCCATCTGGCCGAGTCGGGCTTCCCGGTGGTGAGTGACCCGGTCTATCGCCCCTCCGGCCGGCCGCCGTTTCCCATGCCATTCACCCGCCAGGCGCTCCACGCCCAGGCGCTGGGATTCGTGCACCCGTTCTCCGCGGTCGGCCTGCGGATCGAGGCTCCCCTTCCAACCGACCTCGCCGACTGGATCGCCGGGCTCCGGCACCGCTACGGGGCGAGCTGATCGGCGGAAGAAGGGTCGCGGTGCTCCTGTTCCGTCGACCATCCCATCTACGAGTTCCTTGAGGAGACACGGCCCCTCCACCGCGCCGCGCCCGCTCGCCCCGCCACCCTGGCCGCCGACGATCGGGCGGCTTTCCGACCAGGCCTCTCGCGCGCGGCGCCGGCCCAACGGGTCGATGCGGTCCTGGAGGTCTCGCCGGCCGGGGCATGGCGGACGGTGCGTTGGCGGCAGGGAGCCAGGAAGAGCTAACAGGCCCCAACGAAATGGAGACTGGCTCCGAGTCTTCGAGGTGCCTGTCCCCATTTTGTTAGGGGTTCCAGGTGACAAAGCCGTATTATTCCTCGGCTGAGCGCTTCGTGAAGACTCGGCCGGTGGGGGCGATCCGGCCCGCGCGGGCCAGGGACTGCTTCAGGGCGTCAAGACGCTCCTTCGAGCCGACGAACGTCCGGTCCGGGAAGCGGTAATGCCGCAGGATGCCGGCGAGGATCTGCTGGCTCATGTTGGCGTTGAGCGACATCCCGGCGAGGTACTGGAGCCGCAGGTTGCGATCCGTGTTGATCGCCGCGCCCCGGGACCACTCCGTGAGCAGAGGTGCCTGGCCGGCGTAGGTTGCGAGAAGATCCGTCCCCTCCTCGCGCTGAATGGCTCCCTCGGTGAGCGTGTCGAACATCCCGAATCCGACCTCACGTAGCGACTCCTTGACCCGCTGATGGTCGGGACGGTCGATCCGGCGCTGGATCGCATCGACGTCGATCACCGTCGGCTCGACCTGGCCGAACAGGACGGCGTCGTAGCCCATTCGTTCCTGACCTCCGAAGACGTTGGTGCCGACGGCCTCGCGCTCGTTGCTCCAGATGATGCCGTTTGGGAAGACCTGAAAGAAGGTGGAGATCAGGCTGCGGGTCGTCTCGTCATTGCTCTCGATGAGGGGAATCCAGAGGCAGACGATGCCGCCTGGGTTCAGATGGTCGCGGCACATCTGGTAGTATTCGACCGTGTTCATCGCCGCGCAGCCCTTGACCCAGGGATCGATTGGGTCGGAGCTGATGATGTCGAACTTCTGCCGGGTGGTTCGCAGGAAGTGCCGGCCGTCGTCATACTCGACCTGAACTCGCTTGCCGTCCACCGAGTGCGGGTTCTCGCGGGCGATGCCGTCGACGACGTGATAGTTCGCCTCTCCGAAGAGCG
>JAKAUH010000021.1 GCA_021818605.1 Planctomycetota bacterium | reverse complement strand
CGAGTCGACGAGCGTTCGGCCGGGCCATCCTGGAATTCACTCGCCCTCTCAGCCATGATGAGCGTGCACGCCAGCCAGTTCAAGCCATTTTTCGCAATCCATGGCGGCCGCACAGCCGGAACCGGCGGCCGTGATCGCCTGCCGGTAGTGGGTGTCGACCACATCGCCGCACGCAAAGACGCCCTCGATGCTGGTCGCGGTCCCAAAATTGGGCATCCGATCGATTAACCCGGCGGGAGCCTCGACGCCCTTCCAGGCCAGGGCGGTGCGAGTCAACAGGTAACCCTCGGGGGTCGTCGCGAGCTGACCCTGGAAGACGGCCGTGTTGGGCACGTGGCCGATTGCGAGAAACAGTCCGTCGATCTTCAGGTTGCGGATCGAGTCATCCTTCGTGGACCGCAGCTTGACGCCCGTGAGGACGTGATGCGTGCCGTGCGGCTCGCCCTCAACGGAGTCGACGACCGAGTTCCAGGCGTACTCGATCTTCGGGTTCTCGAACATGCGCTCCTGCATGATCTTGGATGCCCGGAGAGCGTCGCGGCGATGCACAAGCGTGACCTTGGAGGCAAATCGAGTAAGAAAGGTGGCTTCCTCGGCGGCGGAGTCGCCGCCGCCGACAACGGCGATTTCCTTGCCGCGGTAGAAATGGCCGTCGCAGGTGGCGCAGGTGCTGACGCCGTTCCCGCGAAAGGGGCCCTCGATGCCGAGCCAGCGAGCGGAGGCGCCGGTGGCGACGATGAGGGCGTCGCAGGTGTAGTCGGCCAGGATACCGCTGGAGGGGTCGCCACTGGGGTCATCGGTGGTGCGAAGGCGGAACGGACGGCGAGCGAGGTCGGCCTCGAAGACGGACTGGAACCGGCAATCGGCGCCGAAGCGCTGGGCCTGCTTGCGCATCAGGTCCATCAGGTCGGGGCCCTGGATTCCCTCGGGGAAGCCGGGGAAGTTGTCGACGGCGGTGGTCAGGGTCAACTGGCCGCCGGGCTCGCGGCCCTCGAAGACGAGCGGGGCCAGGTTGGCCCGCGCCGCGTACAGAGCGGCGGTCAGGCCGGCGGAACCCGAGCCGATGATGATGACGGCCGCGTGTGACTGGGGCATCGTTCCCTCTGGGTCGTCGTCGAAGGAATAAGGAACGGCCGGCCCGCCGAGCGCTCAATCGCCCGGCCAAGGCCGCCGCGCCGGGCCCCTGGTCGCCGGGCCCGCGTCGGCGATACCGTCCATCATACCGCACGACGACCCGTGCCGCCTGCACCTACCCGGTCGAAATCCGACGATCGGCGGGCCGTCCGGCGGTCCTTGCGGAGGATCCCGGTCGATTCTGAGGTCGTGATCTAGACTCTTGATGGGGCTCGTCTCCGGTCACCCGGAAGAACCGGGCCGAAGACGGACGAAACCGAATCCCAGGCACCAGGAGAGGGACCCGCGCGATGCTCGTGTTGACTCGCAGAGTGAAGGAGCGACTTTACATTGGGGAGAATGTGTGCGTCACGGTGCTGCGGCTGGCTTCGGGGCAGGTCCGGCTGGGGATCGAGGCGCCGCGCGACGTCAGCGTGGTCCGGGCGGAGCTCGTCGACGCTCGGCCGGCGGCCGCCGAGATGCTGCATCCCGGCCACCCGCGGCCTGACTCGCGGCCCGTCACGGTCCGACGCTGGCCAATCGAGGCTCGCGAAAGCGATATCCCACGCCACGGACGGTCTCGATGAGCTCGCCCGCGTCGCCGAGCTTCTTCCGCAGGCTCTTGACGTGGACGTCGATCGTCCGCTCGAGTACGATGGCGTCCTCGCCGATGGCCGCATCCATCAGCTCGTACCGCGTGAAGGCGCGCCCGGCCTGCCGGAGCAGTACCTCGAGCAGGCGGAACTCGGTCGGGGTTAGCGGCAGTTCCTGATCGCGGTAGAGCGCCCGGTGGCTGTGGCGATCGATGACGATCCCCTGGCTCTCGATCATCTTGCCGGCCGGCGGGTCCTCCTTCAACTGGCGCCGCCGCAGTTCCTTCTTGATCCGCTGGATCAGGACCTTGGGACTGTAGGGCTTGGTGACGTAGTCGTCCGCGCCGGTCGCGAAGCCGACGAGCTGGTCCGACTCCTCGCTCTTGGCCGTCACCATGATGATCGGGATCTCGCGGGTCCGCTGGCCCATCCGCAGCTCCTGGCAGACCTCGAGCCCGGGCTTGCCCGGAAGCATCAGGTCCAGGACCACCAGGTCGGGCAGCTTGAGCTGCGCCTGGCGCAGACCCTCCTGTCCGTCGAAGGCCGTGATGACCTCGAACCCCTCGCGCTCCAGGTTGGCGCCGAGCACCTCGACCAGCGAACGCTCGTCCTCGATGACCAGAATCTTCGGCTTCGGCATGATACAGCAGATGCCTCGGTGACTCGTCAAACGGATGCAAACCGCGAGATCCATTCTAGCAAAAAGGCCACTGGAAGGATGTCCCGACTATCAAGAAACGATGAATGATCGATGAAGAAGACGGCCGTTCGCGCCAATTCTGCGGGAATGCGGCGTGCGCCGGGGGCTGAGGTCAGCCGGCGGTGTGCGGGTGCGGTTCAGTTCGGAGGAGCCCCTGGCGGACGACTTCGGCCAGGTCGCCGGTCTGGCGGTAGGTTTCGATCTGGCGGCTGGCGCCGGTCGGCTCCTCGGCGAGGTTGTGGACGTCCTGGAGATACGGGGCGCAACCCAGCTCCTCGGCACGATCGGCGAGGCGGTCGAGCAGGGCATGGACGACCTTACGCGCGGGGATCGACTGGAACGTGGTCGGGTCGACGAGGGCGGCCTCCATGCCGTACCGGCAGGCGCGCCACTTGTTCTGGCGGACCATGAACGGGTGGCAATCGTACTGGTACGTGCCGCGGTCGATCTCCTGAGACAGGTCGAAGACGAGGCACTGGATCAGCGCCGTCAATCCCAGGACATGCCGGAGCGTCGGCGGCATGTCGCAGATGCGGACCTCGACGGTGCCGAAGTTGTGGTGCGGCCGGACGTCCCACCAGATTTCGCGGATCGTCTTGATGAAGCCGGTCTCGACCATGTGGTTGAGCAGCCAGGTGTACTCGGACCAGTTGCGCATGAGCGGCGGCAAGCCGGCGGTGGGCAGAGTTTCCATCACCTTGACCCGCTGCGAGTGCAGCCCGGTGTCGCGAGCCTGCCAGAATGGACTGTTGGCCGAGAGCGCCAGCAGGACCGGCAGGTGCTGCATGATCCGGTCGCAGATCATGATCGCCTTGTCGCCGGTGTCGACGCCGACATGGACGTGCAGGCCGAACGTCACCAGCCGGCGAGCCGTCTCCTGGAGCAGGTCGATGAGCGCCCGGTAGCGATCGTCGGGTGTGACCTCCTGCTCCTGCCACTTGGAGAAGGGATGCGTGCCGCTCCAGAAGATCTTGAGCCCGTTCCGCGCCGCGGCTCGACGGACGACCTCGATCTTTGCCTCAAGATCCCGGCCAACCTGCTCGACGTGATCGCAGACGCCCGTGTTGATCTCCAGGTAGCACTGGAGAAGCTCGGGCTTGATGGCCGTCTTCTGCTCGTCAGAGATGGTGGCGAGGACGTCGGTAATCGCACTTCGGAGGGCCATGGTGCGCGCGTCGACCAGATTGAGCTCGAGCTCGACGCCCAGGGTGGGCCTGTCGTTGGTGACGAACCTGTAGAGGCTCACGCGGAGCGGCTCCCGTGCCAGGTCGAGAGGAGCACGACGCTGTGGGCCAGGAGCCTGGCCCCGACGGCGAGCGCGGCCTCATCGATGTCGAAGTGAGGCGAGTGAAGCGAGTGGCGCGGCCGGTCGAGTGACGCGACGCCGAGGCGGAGCAGGCAGCCGGGGACGTGCTTGAGGTAGCCCGAGAAGTCCTCGCCGCCCATGCTGGGCAGGCGGATCTCCTCGAGGTTGGCGATCCCGGCGACCTGCCGCGCGGCCTGGACGCAGGCCGCGGTGATCTCGGGGTCATTGATGACGGCCTCGGTGTTTTGGCGGAAGACGACCGCGATCTCCGAACGCGTCGCCAGTGCCAGACCGCGAGCGACCTGAGCGATCCGCTCTTCAACCACGGCGGCCGCGCGGCCGCTGAAGGTCCGGATCGTGCCCAGCAACTCGACCTCATCGGGGATGATGTTCGGGCTCGTGCCGCCGCGGATGCAGCCGAACGTCACGACGCTCGGGTCACGGGCGTCAACCGAACGGGGCAGGACCTGGTACAGCACCGTGACCAGCTGCGTGGCCGCCGCGATCGGATCGACTGCCAGATGCGGACGCGCCCCGTGCCCACCGACGCCCCGCACCACGATGCGCACCTCCTGGCAGGCCGCCGTCAGCGGACCGGTCCGGTGACCGATCCGGCCGACGCTCAGCTCCGGGTCGACATGCAGCGCGATGATCCCGCGCACGTTCTCGACCGCGCCCCCCTCGACCATCTCCATGGCTCCCTCGCTGACCTCCTCCGCCGGCTGAAAGACCGCTCGCCAGGCAACCGACGCCGGAAGGGAGCGGCGTGACTCCCAGAGCGCGAGCGCCGCCGCCAGCGCCATCGTCGCGTGCGCATCGTGGCCGCAGGCGTGCATTATGCCCTCGACACACGAGCGATACGGGACGCTCTTGGCGTCGACGATCCGCAGTGCATCGATGTCGGCGCGGAAGGCGATGCGTGATCGGTCCTCCTGGCCCGGCGGCTCGGCGATCAGACCCCGGCCCGACGGCATGACTCGAACGGCGAGCCCCGCTTCCTCGAGCTGCCGGGCGAGGTACTGCGTCGTGCGGAACTCCTCACGGCTCGGCTCGGGGTGCGAATGCAGGTGGCGGCGGACAGCGACCCAGCGATCCTGGTTGATGCCGATCTGACGATCGATCGCGTCCTGCCAATCGCTCATGATTTCTCCTCGGATACCTGCGGTCCCGCTGACGGCTACCTCCCTCGATCTTACGACGGATGAGCGCGAGAAAGTAGGGCCGGCTTTCCGGCTGGACGGCAACGCGGTCTCGGCGAACGGAGTCCCCGCGAGCCAGTTGCGTACCGACATTGCCTCACGGCCGCCGGGCCGATTCCAGCGCCTTGCCGTACGCCTCGAGCAGGCCGTATCGGTTGCCCCAGGTTGTGTACATGAAGCCCATCACGCCGCGAGTGTCGCGAGCAGCGGCATCCCACGACTGGAAATTCGAAAGGTCGTCGACGTCGTAGTACCCAGCGATGAGCTGATGGTGGCCGCGTCGGTCGAAGAACGTCAGGCTCTCGCGTGCCTTGCCGCCGTTCCAGTTGGCGATCACCACCGGCCGCGACAGCCCCTCCCACGAGCCCTTGAGCGAGCCATTCACGAGGTAGTACGAGTCCACCGCGTTGTGGTGCGGGTCGAACATATCCGACCAGACGAAGACCCGCGCCCTCGGGTTGACGGACGCGATGATCCGGGTGCAAAGCCGGACGTTGTCGGCGAGCAGGGCGCCCGGAGTCATCTTGCGGTCCTGGCAGGCCTTGCACCAGTTGGCCACGCGGATCTCGTCGTGGGACATGAAGTACGACCGGGGATGAAACAGCGCCTCGACGCGGCGCGCCTGGTCGCGGAGGATTTCCTCGACCCTCGGCTCGCTCAGGCAGCACATCACCTGGCCACCCACGGTGATGACCGGGTGATACCAGCTCACCAGGATCCGGTCACCGGGCCGGAGCCGCGAGGAGCGCCGGACGACCAGCCGGGCGCCGGGGTGGTTGAACTCGTACTCGCCGCCCCAGGGGACGGCACCAAGCTTCGGGTCGACCACGCGCTCGAAGTCGTTCTTCTCGTCGTAGACGGTCCGCCCATCGGCCGACCGGATCAGCAGCGGGCAGCCGGCTCGGCGGAGGATATTCACCAGCGGCAGCTCGGTGAGTTCGAGATCGTCGAGCCAGAGCGTGCCCGGCCCTTCGCCCCAGATGCCGGCGTAGAGGTTCACCTCCTTCTGATCCAGACTGTTGAAAACGACCTCGATGCGCTTCCAGTCCTGGGTGCGCTCGATCAACCCCTCCTGGAAGGTGAGCTGACGGCCCGGCTGGCTCGCGCCCAGGGCCAGCACCCGGAAATCGTCGGCCCGCGCGAGGTCGCGCGTCCTGGCCCAGCACGAGAACCGGTACGCCGTCATCGGCCGCACCACGATGCGCTGCATCAGCCGGACGTTGGTCGACTCGCGGTTCGGCGCCTTCACGCCGGGCTCGATCCGGCACGCGACGCGGCCCCCGTGGACGACCGTCCGATCGGCGTGCGTGGTGATGCCCGGGTCGTCCTGAAAGGTAAACCCGGCGAAGCGATCGCCCTGGACCTGCTCGAGCCGGCCGTTGCGCAGCCTGGTCGAACCGCTCGCATCGAGGATGGCCTCGAGCCGCCCCTCGCCCTGGGAACCGCCCCTCGCGCTGGCTTGCCGCACGATGTACGGCTGATCGACCACCGGCAGCCCTTCGGCGAGGTTCGGATCGTGCGCGAGCAGGCCGTTGCTGTAACCGATCGGGAAGACCGACGGCACCAGCTCGATCCCGGCCTTCGCGGCGGCGGCCTTGACCTTCTCGACGTTGGAGAAATAGTAGTCCGGAACCCGATGAAGAACCTGGAGCTTGTAGTCGGCCAGGAGCATCGTCGTGTAGCCGTCGGCCTTCGCACGCTCGATCAACGCGATGACGTTCTTGACCGATGGATCCACCTGAAGGTTGGCGGAGCAGTAGACCCAGCGCTCGGGGTAGCGCGGCGAATCCGCCTCGCCGCCTGCCGCGGCCGCGATCCCCGAGAAGACGAGCGTCGCCACGAGGATGAATGAGGGAACGGACCGAGCGCGACGGACGGTCATGGTGGTCATCTCCGGACGAGAGGGCAGGGGCCTCGCGGCGATCGTGCGCGACTGCGCGCGGGGTGCGACCCCAGG
>JAKAUH010001026.1 GCA_021818605.1 Planctomycetota bacterium | reverse complement strand
TTCACGAGTGTAACGGGCCTGTCACCGGCGTTCAAGAGCCGGGATTGCCTCGAGGTCCGAATTCCGTTCCGGGACGTCCACGGGTGCCGACGGGCGAGCTCGCCGGTCGGCGCCGTGGACCGTACGAAGCGGTCTCAAAAGGTCGTGGCTCTGGCTCGCGCGGGCGGATGCGCGGCATCGAAGGCGGCTCACCGCTCGCCGCCCCGGCCGACCGTGTGCCAGAGGAACGTGTAATCGAGCGCGTCCATGAAGGCGCGCTGCTTGTTATCCGCGGCGGCGGAGTGGCCGCCCTCGATGTTCTCGTAATACAGGACGTTGTGCCCCTGCTCGAGCATCTTCGCGGCCATTTTCCGGGCGTGGCCGGGATGCACGCGGTCGTCGCGGGTCGACGTCGTGATCAGCATCCTCGGGTACTTCGCTGCCTTCTCGACGTTGTGATACGGCGAGAACGTGCGGATGAACGCCCACTCCTCGGGGACGTCCGGGTTGCCGTACTCGCCCATCCAGCTCGCCCCGGCCAGCAGGTGGCTGTAGCGCTTCATGTCCAGCAGCGGCGAGCCGCAGACGATCGCGCCGAAGAGATCCGGGCGGCGGGTGAGCATGTTGCCCATCAGCAGCCCGCCGTTGCTCCGGCCGGTGGCGCCCAGGTGCGGCGGCGACGTGACCTTGCGGCGGACCAGGTCCTCGGCCACGGCGATGAAGTCCTCGTACGCCTTGTGGCGGTTGGCCTTGAGTGCGGCGCGGTGCCATTTCGGCCCGAACTCGCCGCCGCCGCGGATGTTCGCCAGCACGAACACACCGCCTTTCTCCAGCCACGCCGCGCCCACGACCGGGTCGTACACCGGCCGCCGCGGGAGCTGGAAGCCGCCGTAGCCGGTGATCAAGGTTGGGTTGCGACCGTCGAGCGCCAGATCGCCGCGAGCGACCTGAAAATAGGGGATGCGCGTGCCGTCCTTCGAGGCGGTCTCGTGCTGAGTGACCGTCAGGCCGTCGGATTTGAAGAGCGCCGGCAGGTGCTTGAGCGGCGCGGCCGGGCCGCCGCCGGCCTTGCCCATCGAGAGAGTCGTCGGCGTCAGGAAGCCGGCGACGGTAAGGAAGGAGTCGTCGGACTCATCCGCATCGACCGCCGAGGCACTCGCCGTGACGAAATCGGGCAGACCCGGCATCGGCCGGCGGTGCCACTGACCGTCGCGGTGCGAGAGGACCTCGATGCGGCTCTGAACGTTGTCCAGCTCGTTGAGGATCACGAAATGCCGCGTCGGGCTGACGCCCACGAGCGAGCGCCGCTCGGTCGGCTCGAACAGGACGTTAAACCCGCGATCGCCCTTCAGGAATGCCTCAAGGTGAATCGCCAGCAAGGCACCGGCCGGGTAAGTCCTGCCGCCGACGGACCAATCCGTGCGGAGCCGTAGCATCAGCCACTCGCGGTGGAACGAGGCGCGGGCGTCGTCGGGCTTGTCGATCCTGATCAACCGGCCGTCGCGGCGGAGGTAGGTTTCGGAGGTGAAGAAGGTCGGCGTGCGGGTGATGATGTCGCGCTCGAAGCCCGGGGTCACGTCGCGGTGGCCGCTGACGCCCATGTCGCGGGCACGGCCCTCATACACCGTCGCGGCCGAGGCCAGCGGCGTCCCGCGCCGCCATTCCTTGACGATCCGCGGATAGCCCGAATCGGTCATCGAGCCGGGGCCGAAGTCCGTCCCGACGAACACGCTGTTCTCATCGCGCCAGGCGACGCGGCTCTTGGCCTCGGGCAGCGTGTAGCCACCGGCAACGAACGCCTTTTTCTCCAGGTCGAACTCGCGGACCACCGCCGCGTCGGCACCGCCTCGCGACAATGATATCAAGGCCCGGCGATGACCCGGCCGCAACACATCGGCCCCGTGCCAGACCCAGTTCTCGCCCTCTCGACGCGCCAGTTCGTCCAGATCGAGCACCACCTCCCACGCGGGCTTCTCCTTGCGGTACTCGTCCAGCGCCGTCCGGCGCCAGAGACCGCGCGGATTCTTCGCGTCCCGCCAAAAGTTGTAGTAGCGATCTCCTTCCTTGTCGATCATCGGGATCCGCTCGTCCGAGTCGAGGATCGCCCGGATGCGATCCTCCAGCGAGCGGAACTCGTCCGACCGGGCCAGTGCGCCCACGCTCTCGGCGTTGCGCTCCTTGACCCAGGCCATCGGCCGCTCGCCCAGCACCTCCTCGAGCCAGAGGTACGGGTCCGCGGGGTCGTCTCCGGCATTGATCGCGACGGCACCCAGCAGCGCCGCGAGCGACCAGGCGAAAGTGAGGATGTGGTGCACCATGGTGTTATTCATTGGTCATTGGTCATTGGTCATTGGTCGGTGAATTGCGTTGCTCAAACGCCTCATCTCCGCGGACACCCCTGGCCATTTCCCCGGATTCCCGACAAGATCGAGGCCAACAATCTACTCCCCAGTCCTGACTGCTGGCTACGGCCTACCGACCAATGACCAATGACCAATGATCAATGACCACTGACCAATGACCAATGACCCGGGGGCCCGCGGACCGTGGAGACGACGTGCGTCCATTATTCGCGTGACTACGTGGGGAATCCGTGCATCGTGGCGATCGATCGCGATCATTGCGCGATCGCGGATGGCTCGGGGCAACTGATCGCCGTCGACGTCCGGACGCGGGACGTCGGCCCGCGTCTATTCTTGGGGCTGTCGGGGAGTGCGGGGGCCAGCAACCTGCGATCGGCGCGGCGGCATCCGGCGCGGTCGTCAGTGGTGGCGGTCGCCACGCGGGCGGGTTACGCGGTGGTCGGCGACCTTGCCGGCCCGGCCGTGGCCAAGATCCACCCGGTGCAGGGCGGGACGGTCCAATCCGTGGCGTTCTCGCCGGACGGCCGACGGCTGGCGATCGGGACCGGGACCTACACCACGACGGGTGTTCCGCAGCCCGCGCACGTCGAGGTCTGGAGCCAGCCGGACCCGGCCGAGGGGCCGCCGCGGGCCCTGGTCGTCGCGGCCCTGCCGGGCGTCTGCGTCGACGCGATCGCCTGGCATCCCGAGGGCGGCCTGATCGCTTGTGCCTCGGGCCTGCGCTCGCAAAGGTCCGGCTTCGTTGCACAGCTCGAGGCCGAGGACCTGCGGCCCCGGTCGTTCTTCGAGACCGCGTGGACCGGAACGGGCCGGCTGGAATATGTCGACCGCGATGCGAATGCCGGCCACCTGGCCGTCGCGCTCAAGGGCGGGTTCCGGCTGCTGGGCGCCGAGGACGGCCAGGAGGCGTGGCGCATTGACCGGCCCGAGGTGCCCGAGCTTCCGCTGGACTTCGCCCTGGATCCGGCCGACGGCTCGATCGTCCTGGCCAGTGGTGTGGCCCGCGATTCCCGCGACGGAACGCGTCGGTCGCGGTTCCTCGCCATGAGGGACTGCACTTCGATCGCCGCCCGCCCCGGCGGCGGGTTCTTCGGCGCCTCCAGCCGGGGACGGATCTACTGCTGGGACTGATGCCCGCCGTCGCGGGAAACGACCTTTGGACCGACCGACCGGGCGGGCGGCGATCGATCAAGCGCGCGGGGTGTCAGGACGTGGCGATGAGATTGGCGTAGAGGTGGCGACGGGCCTTCCTGAGCGAGGCCTCGACCTCGGGGAGCTGGCCGACCTCCACGACCTTCATCAGGAGCCGATCGAGCTCCACCTCCAGCCCCATCAGGTCCTGCCCGCGCTTGCGAGCGACCGTCGAGGCGCTCCCGTTCCCCCGGGAATGGCCCGGCCCGGCCGAGTCCATGGGCCGCGGCCCCGACGTTCCGGATTTCGTCCCTCGACGTCCGCGGCCGGTATTCCCCGCCAGCCCCATCCCGGATCTTACGTTACTCACCAGGCTCGGGCTGATGGTCCCCGCATAGCCGGCGTCCCGCCAGGCCACGTTAACGGCCTCGGTGGTGGCCTGGGGATGATCGTACAGCCACTCCTTGACGAACATGCTCTTCCCCTGTGTCCGCGTCTCACTTACTGGCATGCGCCGGTCTCCCTGGGTCGGATGGTCGAATTCAATGCCACCAGTTAACCACATGCGGCGGCGTTTTTGAATCGCCGACTTCCCATTTCTCCACATCTCCGCACGCCCGATCTACCTAAATTGCCCGATTGACCGTCGAAATTGGGTAGAGAAACGACTGGGGACGGATCCTGGGAAAAACGGCCGGGAAGATTGGGAGGCTGGGCGTCCGGTTGAGGATGTCGAGTCTGCGCCGCGTCATTCGCGAATCGTGCCCCGCGGCGGTTCCGGAGCGAGCTCTCGCGCCGGATGGACGACGCGGGGCGGGACCGAGGCGCTTACCCCCTGGTGCCACCATGCCGGAAGAAACCATTGATCCTGGTCTGCTGGAGCAGACGAAGAACCAGATTCGCAAGCTGGTGGCCGAGATCGCCGACCTGGCGGAATCGGACATCCAGCCGACGGAGTTTTACGTCGAGTTCCTCAACCGATCGGTGGCGGCGGTGGCCGCGACCGGAGGCGCGTTCTGGCTGATGGACGGCCGGGGCGGGCTGAGACTGCAATACCAGGTGGAGTTCGGAGCCACTGGCCTGATGGACGGCCGGGTAAAGACAGCGCCGCACGATGCGCTGCTGGGCTGCATGCTCCAGGCGTCGCAGGCCCAGATCATCCCGCCGGGGGCGGTGATTGAGGGGATGCCGCAGGCGTTCAACCCCACCGAGTTCTCGCTGATCCTGGCGCCCCTGATGGTGGACAAGCAGGTCGTCGGCTTGCTGGAGATCCTGATGGATCCCACCCGGCGGGCGGCGCAGCAGAAGAGCACGCTACGATTCGTCAGCGACCTGTGCGATCTGGCGGCGACCTACCTGAAGAATCGCCAGATGCGGCAGATGATGTCGCAGCAGCGGCTGTGGAACCAGCTCGAGGGGTTCACGCACCAGATCCACGGGTCGCTCGACCTGCGTGAGACGGCCTACGCGGTGGTCAACGACGGCAAGCGGCTGGTGGGCTGCGACCGGCTGAGCATCGCGATGAAGATCTCGGGCCGGACGATGGTCGAGGCGATCAGCGGCCAGGAGATCGTCGAGCAGCGTTCGAACCTCGTGCGCGAGCTCACGCGGCTGTGCAAGGCGGTGATCCGCTCGGGCGAGGACCTGGTCTACACGGGCAGCACCGACGGCTTCGCCCCGGACCTGCGCGACGCGCTGGAGATGTACGTCGACGAATCAGGCTCGAAGGTCGTGATCGTCACGCTGCTGCACAAGCCCGAGGCCGCCGAGCCCGCGCCCGACGGCAAGGACAACCGCGACAAGGTGCCGTTCGGCTGCCTGGTGGCCGAGCAGATCGGCGACGAGCTGGCCCCGACGGACATGCACGCGCGGACCGAGGTCGTCTCCCGCCATGCCTCGACGGCCTTGTGGAACTCCCAGGAACACCACAAGATCTTCCTGAAGCCGGTGCTCAAGGCGATGGGCTCGCCGTGGCGGATGTTCCGCGGCCGGACGCTCGCCAAGATCGCCGCCGGGCTCGCCGCCGTGATCCTGGTCGTGCTCTTGATGGCGTTCGTCCCCTGCCCGCTGACGATTGAGGGGCACGGCTCGCTGTTGCCCGAGGAGCGGTGCAAGATCTACGCCCCGCCGGTCCTGGGCGCCAAGGTCCGCGAGGTCCTGGTCGACCACGGCGACCGGGTCAAGAAGGGCGACATCCTGGTCCGGCTCGAGAGCCCCGAGATCGACAAGGAGCTGCGGGCGTTGCAGCTCGACGAGCAGAAGGCGCTCAGCCAGGCCAGCCACCTGGCCCGCCAGATCGACAAGACGAGCCGGTCGCAGAGCAGCCAGAGTGGCGAGATGGACCTCAACCAGATCAGCGCCCAGCTCTCCGAGGCGCGGCTCACCGCCAAGAACGCCCGCGAGCGGATCGATATCATCAACGAACAGCGTGAGTCGATGATCATCCGCTCGCCCCAGGACGGCATCATCACGACCTGGGAGGCCAAGAACAACCTGCTCGGCCGCCCCGTGGACGTCGGCACCGAACTGCTCCAGATCGCCTCCACCGAGGGCGAATGGCTGCTGGAGGTCGAGGTGCCTGACGACGACATGGCCCCCATCCTGGCCGCCAGGCGCCGGCTCCAGGACGACATCGCTGCCGGCCGCAAGAAGGAGGGCGAGACCCTCCCGGCGTACTTCGTCACCATGACCGACCCCGAACACCGGTACGAGGGCTTCGTCCGCAAGATCGCCCCCAGCGCCGAGAACGTGGCCGAGAGCGAACAGTACAAGAACCGCCACGTCGTCAAGGTGACCATCGGGTTCAGCGAGGACGTGCGGCAGGCTTATTTGAAACGCAACGATATCAAGGAGATGCGGCCCGGAGCCGAGGTCCGCGCCCGGGTCAACTGCGGCCAGACCAACCTGGCTTATTACCTGCTTCGCAAGCCGATTCAGGTGTTCTACGAGTCTGTCCTGTTCCGGTGGCCGTTCATGTGAGATGACATCCGGTCAAGTCGGTCAGGCTGTCCAGCCGGACGCTCTAGCCCCGTCAGGCTGGGCGGGATCGCCTGACCTGCGAGCAACGCTCGAACCCCTCAGGCTGGACAGCCTGGCCTGCGAGAAACGCACAGGCCCGTCAGGCTGGACAACCTGACCGACTCTCATGGCGGCGGATTATTCCCCGAGCCACGCCCCTGACCCCTACGAGGATCCCGATCATGCTGAGAGCCAAGTCGATCGCGGCCGTGGCCGCAAGTTCGTTGATCCTGCTGGGCGCGGCGGCTGCCCAGAGCGGCGGGGCGCAGGCCCCCGCCGATGGCCAGGGCGTGCAGGCCCTGGTGCTACCTGATACCGCACACCTCAACTGGCTGGATCACTCGTCGGTGGCCGCCCTCCGCGAGGGGGTGCTCGAGAAGATGGA
>JAKAUH010000460.1 GCA_021818605.1 Planctomycetota bacterium | reverse complement strand
CCCCGTGCAGGTAGACCCCGACTCCCATTGGAACACCCCTTCTATCCTGGATCAACCTGGAAACGTCGGGTCCGATGGCGCTGAATCGTCGTCGTCCGCTCGATCCGCTTCGCGACTCTGGAACGCCACGGCCTCCTCGACGCTCGGGAGGATGTCCCAGTATTCCTCCATCTGCATTTCGTCGAGGAGGAATGCCCGCATCTCGCGGCTGGGATTCGCCAGGACGGCCTCACCACGCTCCTGGCGGATTCGGCGAGTGAGCGTCATCAGCAGACCCAGGAAGCTTGCACCGGTCTCGCGGACACCCGTCAGATCGATGACGAATCGCCGCGCGCCGCGGTCGAGCAACTCGGCGAGGTCGCGCGCCGCGTCGACGTAGCGGGGGTCATTCATCAGCCGGGCGAAGTTGCTGAGGATCACCACGTCGCCCACGGATCGGACATTCAGGGGCATCGGGAGGCTCACTGCGATCGGATGGTGCCGGTGGCCCGACTCTCGGAATCGATCGGCTCAAGGAAAACGAGTCTACCCGATGGTGGGCGGTTTGTCTTCGGAGCGAGAGAAACGACCGAGCGCTCATCACTCGATCATGGACATCTCCATGCTGGCGAAGATATTGGTGCCGGGTCCGTGGCGGAGCGCGCCGTCGATCGCGTTGCAGAGCGACTCGCCGAGTCCGCGCTGGCGGATCTCCATCAGGCGATCGCGACAGCGGACGTAGGCATCGATGACCAGCGGATCCCACTGGGTGCCGGCGCCTTCGCGAAGGATCTGGTCAACTCGCTCGACCGGCATCGCCTTTCGATAGGGGCGTGAGGTGTTCATCGCGTCGAAGCTGTCGGCCACGGCGAGGATGCGCGCCAGCAGCGGGATGGCGTCGCCCCTGAGTCCCTCGGGATAGCCGTCGCCGTCGTAGCGCTCGTGGTGGTAGAGGACGCCGGGGAGCAGGTGCGAGATGGCGTGCAGGTCGGCGAGAATGCGATGTCCGATTATGACGTGCTGCTGTATGTGCTTGAATTCCTCGTCAGTGAGCGGGCCGCGCTTGGTGAGGACGTCGTCGCGGACGCCGATCTTGCCGATATCGTGAAGCAGGCCGGCGAGGTAGATATCGCTGAGCTCGTCCTCCTGGAGACCCAGGTCGCGCCCGAGCTCGACGGCGACCCGCGCCACGCGCTCGCTATGGCCGTAGGTGTAGGCGTCCTTGGCGTCAATCGCAGAGGTGAGCGAGCGAGTCAGGCCGACCAGAAGGTCCTTGATGTGGAGGTAGCGGCGGGCCGCGGTGACGTGAAGGCCGACGAGCGAGGCGAAGGGCATCAAAAGCGCCGCATCGGAGCGCCGGAACGGGCGGATCGATACGCCGGGATGGTCAGAGGATCCCGGGCGAGATGCGGCCGCGCCGGGCGAGGAGGCGCCGGCTTCGGTTGGCCTGGCTGGTCCACGCCGCCGGTTGAAGGCCAGAAGCCAGCCGCTCAGCCGCCGGTCCTCGACGGGGATCGCCAGCAGGTTGAGGATCTGGGGAAAGCGGGCCCCCCAGCTCGACTCGCGGGCGTCGTTGACGAGCAGGAAGCCGGCTTCCTTCCACGATGGCTGGCTGGCGAGCACCGCGGCGAGCTGGCCGCAATCCCACGGCGAGAGTAGCCGTTCGCCTTCAAGGACGACCTCATCCTCGCGGCCGGCGGGGATCCATGCCATCGCCTGCGTGCGCAGGAGCTCGCCGGCCCCACGAAGGATGCGACGGCGTTCGCGGGTCGGCTCCTTGTGGATCCGCGTTCCGCGGTGAAGGCGGTCGAGCGCGATCAGCGCTTCCCAGGCGATCATCGAGCGGCGGTCGAGCTCGGCATGGCTTCGCTGGCAGTCGCTGATGTCCTGCGCTCCGACGAGTCGGTCGTGCACGGCGCGGGCCCATCGCTCGATGCGATCGCGCTCCTGTTTCGCCTCGTCGCGAGTCCGGGCGAGTGCGGGCAGGGCGCCCAGCGCGGCCATGTGCGACGGTCCCAGGCCGGCCAGCGGGAAGACGATCAGGTATGAGGAACGCGACGCCGGGACGACGCGAGGGCGCGGGTCGCCCGCCAGCGCGACCGCCGCCTGGCAGGCCTCCGCAGCCCAGCACGACGCCGAATCCTGAGGGTCAGGCGCGAGGAGCAGCGCTCCGGTCGAGGCGTCGTGGAAGCGAAAGCAGACGCCGAACTCCTCGCGCAGGACGACGGCCAGGGCCTTCACCTCGTGCGGCGGCGACTCGGGCGCGGGATCGCGGCCGTCGGCCGGCGTCTTCGCGAGCCTGGTGTGATGCAGGACGGTGGAATCCATGAGCTTGTCGAACTCCGGTGGGACAGGTCGCGTTCGCGTTCTCCGAGCCTCAGCGGATCGGCGGACGAGAATCGCGGGATGCGCCGGCGGGACGATCGCCGGACCGGCCGGCGAGCCGGGCAAAGCGAGGGTGAAGGCGGATCGAGGCCAGATCAGGGTCGGCGGCGGCGCGGGCGGGATTGGCTCCCTCGGCCACCGCGCGCTCCAGCAGATCGAGAGCTTGCCGGGCTGTCGCCCGGGAGTGGTCGGCGGCATGCGCTCGAGCGACGACGCACGCGGCTGCGTACAGGCTGGCGGGAGAACGCGGCTCACGCTCCAGGCAATGGTTCACCTCGCGCGTCGCCGATTGCCACTCGCCGCGCCGCGCTAGCAGGATCGCGCGGTAGCGACGGGCGTCGAGCTGGGCCGGGTCGATCGCCAGCGCCCGGTCAAACTCGCGGAGGGCCCGGCCGTCGTCGCCGCGGGTCATGGCGAGCATGCCGAGGCCGTAGCGGGCCTTCGCGTCCCGCGGGTCATCGCGAAGCGCCTCGTCGAACGCGGCCCGGGCCCGCGCCGGGTCACGCGCGGCGATGGCGAATCCGTACGAGCGCGCCAGCCGTGCACGGGCCGATCCGTCGAGCTCGACGGATTGAATCCGGGCGTCGGCGAAGGCGGCGTCAGCCTCCGCATGCCGGCCGAGCCACTCGAGCGCGACGCCGCGGCCGGCCGAGATCGAGGCGTTCCGCACGCCCAGCTCAATCGCCCGGTCGAAGTCCGCCAGCGCCTCGGCGTCGAGCCGCAGCTCCAGCCGTGCCAGGCCGCGGTTGATATACGCCGGCGCGAACGTCGGGTCGCGCTCGATTGCCGCCGAGTAGTCGAGGATCGCCGCTGACTTGGCGCCGGAGCGGTCGAGCGCGCAACCCAGGTTGAAGTAACCCCAGGCAAATTCGGGCCAGATCCCGGTGCACTGGCCGAAGTCGCCGGCGGCCTCGGCCAGCTCGCCCCGATCCATCCGGCAAATCCCGCGCTGGACCAGCGACCAGTAATGACGAGGGTTGAGCCGGAGCGCCTCGTCCAGCTCGGCGATCGCGGTGCGCAGGCCGTTGGGACCGCGCTGGCGGGCCATCGCGTTGGCGATGAGATAGTGGTCGCGGGCGGTCGCCGCGGGGACCGACTCGGCATGCCGCTGGCACTCCTCGGCCCGGGCGGAGTCGCCGACGAGGGCGAGGTACCGCGCCCGGTCGAGCCAGAGCGCGCGTGACTCGGACAGCCCGGGAATCGATCCGGCCTGGTCGAGCAGACGCAGGGCGGACACGGCCGCCGGCCGCGAGCCGCCGGCCAGACGGACGCGAGCGTCGGCCAGCAGGAGCAGAAGCTCGCGCCGATCCTCGGCGAGCCGTCGGCGGTCCTCCGGAGAAAGCCTGTCCCACTTCCGATCACTGGCGTCGGCCGGTGAGGCCGGATCGCCCAGAAGGCCGAGGGTCTGCTCGCAGGCGGTGATCCCCTCGCGCAGATGGTCGCGGAGGTCAACCTGGGTGTTGATCAGACAGAGCGCCCGGGTGACGCCGGCATCATGGGCGCGGACCAGGTCGCGAGCCTCGGCGTCGGCGAGCCGAGACCGGGCGGCGGCGAGCGCGCCGCCGACGGCAAGGAGGACGAGCGCGGCCGCGCCGACGACCGTGCTGGCCGATGCGATTCGGGGATGACGACGGGCGAACTTGCGCGCCGCCTCGACGCGGCTGAGTTCGGGTGCGTGGCGAAGCGGACGGTCCTCCAGCAGCCGGCGCAGGTCGTCCGCCAGGTGGTCGGCGCGCTGGTAGCGCTCCGACGGCTCGGACGCGAGACACTTGCGGACGATGCTTTCCATGCCCCATGACACGTCTGGGCGTACCCGGCGGACCGACGGGACCGTCTTGCTCCGTTCCAGCGCCATCGCCTCGATCTGGAGCGGGATCGCCGAGTAGCCGCCGCTCTGATCGAACGGCCGGTGGCCGGTCAGGATCTCGGCCAGCACCATGCCCAGCGAGTAGATGTCGGAGCGATGGTCGACCTGGCGGATCAGGGCGGACGTGCGGCCGACCAGCGCCCGGAGGTGCTCGGGCGACATGTAGGCAACCGTCCCGCCGATCGTGGCGTGCGCCGGGTCCTCGTTGCCCGAGCGTGCCAGGTTGAAGTCCAGCAGGAGCGGCTGGCCATCGGCGGCGATCAGGATATTCGACGGCTTGATGTCGCGGTGCAGGATGCCGCGCTCGTGAGCGTGGTGAAGGCCCCCAGCGAGCTGGGCGACGATCCACGCCGCGCCGCGCTCGAAGGAGAGCGAGCGCAGAGTCGCCAGCGGGATCGACGGGCCGGCGTCGTCGCTCGGGCGTGAGGCGATGCCGGCGTTCGAGGGCTGATCCTCGGCCGTGGAATCCATCGGCGTGAGCGAGGCTGTGGTCCGCGGGGACTCGACGGCCTGGAGCGCGCGGACAAACTGCTCACCGGTGATCGGCCGGTTCGTGTCGGTCCCCAGCCTCGCCAGGACCGTGGAGAGGCTGGCGCCGCCGAGGTAGGGCATGCAGACCGCGCGGAGCCCGGCACGGCGATCCTCGTGAAGCGAGTAGATCGGGACGATGTTCGCGTGCAGGAGCTGGGCGAGGGTCTGCGGCTCGCTCCCCTCGACGTCGGTGATCTTCAGGACGACCGGCCGGCCCGCCAGGTCGCGCTGCTCGGCCAGGAAGACGCGGGCGAAAGCGCCCTCACCCAGCGGCCACCCCAGTCGGAATCCGAAGACCTCGTCGCCCGTCTCGGGCAGGCGGAGGGGCAGGGGGGCTCCCTGGCTCTCACGGCCGAGCGACCGGCAGACCGTCTCGGCCGCCATCAGCCGATGGAACGCCGCCGACTGCGCGGGGAAGCTCCGGACGTAATCCTCCAGACTGGGCTCCTCACCCCGTCGGCGCCGCTGCAGGTAATCCTCGAGCAGCAGGCTGGCCGCGTCCGGGTCGTTTTCGGGGTCCGAGGGCCATCGGCCCAGGAGGACCTCGGGGCGCTCCGGGTTCCCGTCGGCCCAGCCCTCGCGCTGTCGGCCCAGCAGCTCACGCTTGAGTGACCGTTGCCCCACGAAGCTCGCCGATTCCCGGGCCACGGAGTGCGGGGCGGTTGCGGACCGGCTGTCATCGTCGAACCGGAATCCCATGGACTTGCTCGTCTCCCTTTCGGTCGTTCACCGGCCCGGCACCTCGATCGTCGAGTTGCATGACGTCGCGGCCGCCATCGGATTCGCGGTGCGGCCGGCCTGGGAACCCGGGCCGGAATGCGGCGCCGAAGGCGACGCGCCGTCGAGCCGCCACCAGGCCGAGAAGGCTCCCTTCCTCCAGTGTAGGCCGCGAACCACCGAACGGTGGCGAAAGGCAGCGGTCGCGACCGCCCCCACGATCACCAGCCTGGCCAGACCGCCGCGCGACCCGGGGCGAGGGCGATCCGTGGTCGATGTCGCGACAAGGTCGCCGACGACGGCCGGTATCTCCTCGCGCGCCGCCGCGGAGACGAAGGGACCGGTGGAATCGCTCGCCGGCGCCGCGGGGCGGATTCCTGGTATCGCTGGCGCCGGCCTGTGGAGTGGCTGCGGCCCCGAGGGCTCGGATGGGGAGCCAGGCGCCGAGGGAGGAGCGCCTGGCGACGGATCGTTCTTCGAAAGAAACGCGGCCGGCGGCGTGATCCCCTCGCGCGCCTCGGCTGCGGGATTCTCGTC
Organism: Planctomycetota bacterium; assembly: GCA_021818605.1. GTDB lineage: Bacteria > Planctomycetota > Planctomycetia > Isosphaerales > Isosphaeraceae > JAKAUH01. The sequence goes on along the minus strand of JAKAUH010000460.1, from coordinate 872 downwards.
GGTGTCCGTCAGAGGCCCCAGCAGGTCCGTCGGTAGGATGTCCTGCCCGTCGTGGTTTGTCGAGATCACGCTCGTCAGTGTGACCAGTCCAAGAGCCAGCCGTCCCAGCACCGGCGAAGCGGCGGACGGCCCACCGAGTACCACCTGGACCGTCGCGGTCGAGGACGAGCCCAGCGTACCGGCTGTTGTCGAGGAGCTGCTCGATCCTCCCAGCGGGCTCATGCCCAGGCCCGAGAGGCTGCTCGCGGCGTCATTCAGGACCAGGCTGGCCGAGGTTGAGGTCGTGGATGTCCCCGTCGTTGTTACCTCAACGCCCAAGCCGCTACTCGAACCATCGGTCGTGCCCGAGGTCGTCGTGAGGGCGCCGGAGGGGAGCGGACCAGAGACCGGGCCGCTCGAATCCGTTCCGATGAAGGTGGTGCCGACGGTGGACGAGCCCCCACTCGTCGATGGCGAGGCGGACGATGGCGTGAGCCCCGCCAGGTCGATCTGGATGGCGGGGGCGGGGCTGTCGACCAGCGGCGGTGCATTTTCCTGGCCGCCGAGGAGCTGGATCTCCAGGTTGTAGGAGACGCTCGCCGTCTGGCCGGCCGGCCAGCCGCTGACGACGATCGTGTATGAGCCGGCCGTGAGCAAGCGCAGGAACGTCAGGCCGTTGAAACTCCGCGAGAGCGAGAGCTCCTGGCCCGAGGCGTCGAGCAGAGTCACATGAATTCCGGTCGACAGGTCCGAGCCGCTCAGCGAGAACCGGTAGGTCTGGTGCTGGCTGAGCTGGATCGCGTAGCGGTCCTCGGGCGGGGAGGGTGCCGCGGGAGATGACTCGGGGGCTCGCACGATGGTCACGCCCGCCGTCAGCTCGTTGGGGAAGAGCA
>JAKAUH010001103.1 GCA_021818605.1 Planctomycetota bacterium | reverse complement strand
AGTCGGGCTCTCTGGCCAACCTCCAGATCCGGATGCCGATCGTGGTCATCGGCGGCGGCCTGACGGCGATCGACACGGCGACCGAGTCGCTCGCCTATTACGTCGTGCAGGTCGAGAAGTTCCTCGCAGGCGACGAGGAGCTCAATCGGGCACACGGCGCGGGGTTCGTCGAGAGCCACTGGACCGATGAGGAAGCCGCGGTCTCGGCCGAGTTCCTCGAGCACGGCCGGACGATCCGGGCCGAGCGGCGGAAGGCGGCCGAGGAGGGTCGCGATCCCCGTCTGATCGAACTGCTCGACGCCTGGGGCGGCGTTACGATCGCCTACAGGCGCCGGATGATCGACGCGCCGAGCTACACGCTCAACCATGAGGAAATCAGCAAGGCGTTCGAGGAAGGCATCCGGTTCGCCGAGATGCTGGTTCCCGAGGAGGTCGAGCTCGACGGATTTGGCGCGGCCAAGGCGCTTGTGTGCCACCGCCACGCCTGGGACGGCGAGAAGGGCGTACCCATTCCGAGTGGCGAGGTCGTCGTCCTGCCGGCCCGGACGATCTTGGTCGCCGCGGGCACCCAGCCGAACACCGTGCTCGCCCGCGAGGATGAGCACAACGTCCAGGTCGACGGCAAGTACTTCCAGGCACTCGATGAGGAGGGCAACCCGGCGCGGCCCGAGCGGGTCGCCAAGCCGAGGGATGTTCGCGTGCTGATGTCAATGCGTCCCGACGGGCGCTCGATGAGCTTCTTCGGCGATCTGCACCCGTCGTTCTCGGGCAACGTGGTCAAGGCGATGGGCGGCGCCAAGCAGGGCTATCCGATCGTCTCGCGGGCCCTGGCCCGGATCGAGCCGGCCCGCCCGACGCCCGACGAGCTAATCGACAGGCTGAACGACGAGCTGCGCACCGTGATCCACGAGGTCAAACGACTGACGCCGACCATTGTCGAGGTCGTCGTCCGCGCCCCGATCGCCGCCCGGGCGTTCAAGCCGGGCCAGTTCTACCGGCTTCAGAATTTCGAGGCCCTGGCGAAGCGCTCGGGCGACACCGCCCTGGCGATGGAGGCGCTCGCGCTGACCGGGGCGTCGGTCGACGCCGAGCACGGCCTGCTGTCGACGATCGTCCTGGAGATGGGCGGCTCGTCCGACCTTTGCGCCATGCTCGAGCCCGGCGAGCCAGTCTGCCTGATGGGACCGACCGGCGCACCGACCGAGACCCCCGCCCGCGAGACGGTGCTCCTGATCGGCGGCGGGCTGGGCAACGCGGTGCTGTTCTCGATCGGCCAGAAGCTCCGGTCCCTCGGTTCGCGCGTCCTCTACTTCGCCGGCTACAAGAAGATGATCGACCGCTACAAGGTCGACGAGATCGAGAAGGCCGCCGATCTGGTGGTCTGGTGCTCCGACGAGGCTCCCGGGTTTACCCCGGGCCGCATCCAGGACCGGGCATTCGTCGGCAACATCGTCGAGGCAATGGCGGCCTATGGCCGGGGCGACCTCGGCGAGGTCAACATCCCGCTCGACGAGGTCGATCGCCTGGTCGTGATCGGCTCCGACGGCATGATGCGAGGGGTCCAGCAGGCCCGCCACGGGATCCTGCGCCCGTACCTGAAGCCGGACCACCATGCCATCGGCAGCATTAACTCGCCGATGCAGTGCATGATGAAGGAGATCTGCGCCCAGTGCCTCCAGACGCACCGGGACCCCGTCACCGGTCAGGAGACCGTCGTGTTTTCCTGCTTCAACCAGGACCAGCCGCTCGACCACGTCCGGTTCGAACACCTGCGCGGCCGGCTCTCGCAGAACTCCGTCCAGGAGAAGCTGACGAAACTCTGGATCGACGAGTGCCTGAGCCGCGCGGGCTACCGCCGGCGCGAGGGCGATGGCTCCGTCGCCTAGGCGGGTCCTACCGGCGTAACCGACGATGCGGGTTGGGTGCCGGCCAGTTCTGTTCGGCGCGAGTTTCCAACCCCGTCGGGAAAACCCAACCGATCGAGTCTGTCACAGGGAAACCGGGCCGGGGAACTGGCCCCTTCGGGGCGATTCGTGGTGGTGTCCAGCGAGCAGTCTCAAAAAGGACCTGACCTGACCTGAGCTGCCTCCAGGGGCCCGCGCGAGCCGATCAGGCTTTTCGTGAGATTTCCTGTTTTTTCGTGGTTGTCTTCTGGTCCTGACCGCGGCCCCGGTCGGCGATTCTGAGCCGACGCACGGTGGTGAATTCGGGTCGCCTGTGGGCCGTCATTGGCGACTTGCCCGCCTCGCCCCGAAGGCGGAAGACGGCCCCGACGGAACCCCGACCGCACGGGGACAAAACCGCTAACCCGGGATGTCACAAGGCGGGCCCAGTCCCGTCTAGCGGGTCGCGATGCGCGATTGCGTCGCGATGTTGCATCGAATCAACACGACGGCCAGCGATGGCGCCGCGACCTACATGTTTCTCAGAGACGATGAGGCGTCGGTCCGGAGATGACTTGCCGGACACGGGTCGGACCGTGTGGTCCGCGTGGCGCGGCGGCTCGATCCGGCCAGGACGGGCCGGAGGTTTTGTGTCGGGGAATCCCGGCGCGGGACGGTGGGCAACGTCCGGCCGCCAGCGGCCGGGAGTCGCGGCGCACGTTGTCCACTGGTGAGCGGATCGCCGGGAGGACGTTGCACCTGGGAATCGAAAGCATAGGAGAGACTTGCCCATGAATCCGCTTCGAAGATGGATTTTAGGGGACAGGACCCGGCATCGCAGCCGGGCGAGGAGCAAGGTTCGACCCGCACTCGAGTCGCTCGAGTCGCGGGTCGTGCTGTATTCGGCAAGCGGCGCCGCCTGGCCGAATCCTCAGATCATCACCATCAGCTTCATGCCGGACGGGACGAACCTCGGCGGCGTCGCCAGCAACCTCCAGTCCACCTTCAACAGCATCCCGAGCCTGGCCAGCCAGTGGAAGAGCATCATCCTCGAGGCCGCGCAGGTCTGGGCGCAGCAGACCAACATCAACTTCATGGTCGTCCCCGACAACGGCGCGCCCTCAGGCAGCGGGCTCTACCAGCAGGGCGATCCGGGGTTCGGCGACATCCGGATCGGTGGTTGCAATTTTGGTGATAACACGCTGGCCCTGACCACGCAGCCGCCCCCGTTGAACAACTTCTCGATCGCCGGTGACATCATGTTCAACACGGGCGAGGGCTTCAATTACCACACGACCTACGACCTGTTCTCCGTCGCGATGCACGAGTTTGGCCACGCGCTCGGGCTCTACGAGAGCAGTGTTTACAGCGCGGTGATGTACGGCTACTACACGGGAGTCAAGTTCGGCCTGGCTCCCGACGATATCGCCGGGATCCAGAGCATCTACAGCAATAACGGCCCGCGGACGCCCGACGCCTATAACACGAATGGCCTGTCGAACGGCTCGGTGACGAGCGCGGCGAACATCACCTCGCAGATCAACACCACCTCGCTGACCGCCCTGGTGCCAAACCTCGACCTCAATACATCGAGCCAGAAGGAGTACTTCACCTTCACCGCGCCGGCCAACTCGGGCAGCACGATGGACGTCCAGGTCCAGAGCAGCGGCCTGAGCCTGCTGTCGCCGGATCTGACAGTCTACGCGGCGGACGGCACGACCGAACTGGCCAGCGCCAGTGGGCTTGGGCAGTTCGGCACCACGCTGACTGTGCCCGTCTCGAATGTGACGCCCGGCGAGCAGTTCGTCGTGATGGTGCAGGGCGCCTACCAGTACTACAACCTCCAGATGAATACCGGCAACTACGCCCTGGGTCTGAGCTTCAACGGCACAACCCCGCCGACCGAGCCCTCGCCGATCGTGGCCATCCCCAACGGCAATCCCCTCACGGGTGGCGGCGGCGAGGCCTACAACACGAACGTCATCGAATATGGTCCGGCCAACCCGGTCATCCACGGCATCACCCCGGATAACGGCGTGAGCAGCCAGGACGGCGTGACCAACAATCCGCGGATCAGCGTCCTGGGCTCGGCTCCTTCGGGCGACGTCGTCACCGTCTACTGCGACGGCCAGAAGCTCGGCACGACCGTCGCGCAGTCCGACGGCTCGTGGACGTACAACAATACGGCCGACGCGCTCTCCAACGGCAGCCACGTCTTCACCGCGCAGGCCACCGATCCCTCCGGCTACATGACGGCGATGTCATACGGCTACACCGTCATTATCGACACGCATGTCCCGGCTCCCCCGACCTTCACCGGCATCTCGCCGATCTCGGGCTTGAGCCACGCCGGCCCGATCACCAGCTCGACCACGCCCACGATCTCGGGCTGGACCGAGCCGTTCGCGGTCGTGGCGATCTCGATTGTCAGCCCCGGGCACAGGGACGGCATGATTCAGCCGATCGGCACGACCGAGGCCGACCGGGCCGGATACTGGTCGTACACGGTGGGCCAGCCTCTGTCGGACGGCAAGGATACCCTGACGGCGATGGCCATGGACGTCGCAGGAACGTGGAGTGCCCACTCGCTGCCGTTCACCTTCATCGTCGCCCCTGGGGCATCGTCCACAGGCCAGGGCGGCGACGACGACGGCTCGAACTGGAGGCTCACCTTCCAGGCGATCATCGGCCTGGTGATGTCCGATTCCTCGAACACGTGGTCAAACGACAACACCACGGGCAAGACGGACCAGACGACCTAGTCTTGGATTAGAGGTGGTGGCCGGATCGGCCCGATGGGCAGCGCAGTTGCCCGCCGCCGGGTCGATCCGGCCGTGAGAAAACACCCACTCGAACGGCAACCGAGCAAAGGCATGGCGACACTAGCGCGATTCCCGAACGCGAAGCGACGGCCGGCGAACCTGAGCCGGAGGCGGCACGGCCGTCGCCACCAGGCGGCCCGGCTGGCCCTCGAATCGCTCGAGGCACGCTGGCTGCCAAGTGCGACAGGCGTGGAGATCCCGCCCGCCGAGACCATCAATCTGGCCGACAACCTGGGTACGCTCGGAGCTCCGGTCCAGGCCGTCGGCTCCATCGGTAGCGGTCCCCAGGGTGCAGCCGACGTTGCCTGGTATCACTTCAACCTCGGTCAGGCATCGCAGGTCGACCTGACCGTCCGCACCCCGAAGGGCGACCCGCCGTTCGCGAGCGTGATCAGCCTGTTCAACAGCGACCCCAACGACTTTTCGAACCCCTTCGATCCCAACGCTTACGGCGACCCCTATGACATGACCGGCCACCGCCTGATGGATCAGGTCCAGGCGACTCCGGGAACGGGCTCGACACAGCTCGTCCAGGACCTCTCGCCCGGCAATTACTACGTTGCCATCAGCGGCGCGGGGAACCTCGACTTCTCGCCCGTCATCGCCGGCAGCGGATTCGACGGGGCGACGGGGTCCTACGTCCTGTCGGCGGCGGCGACGAGCCTCGGCCTGTCAAACAGCGGACCGACGATGATCGCCTCGGACCCGGTGGCCGGGGCGGTGCTGAACAGCTCTCCGCTGGCCATCCGGGTTGAGTTGAGCGGCGCGCTCGACCCGAACACGCTCAACCTGGGCCAGGACGTGCAGCTCCTCAGCCTGCCGGCGGGCGGCGGCCCGGCCAGCCCTGTGACGCTCGCCGGGATCAACTTCTCGGCCGCGGCCGACGAGCTCCAGCTCTACCCCCAGGCTCCGCTGGCCCCCGGCCGCTACGAGGTGATGCTGCTCGGCAATGCGGCCGGAAGCGGGACCGTCCTCGCCGGGCCCAACGGCACCAACCTCGGCCAGAACGCACAGCACCCCCAGGGCGCCAACGAGTCGTTCACCTTCCAGGTCAACGGGGTCGACGGCGTCACAGGCGCAACCACCTCCGACAGTACGGCAGCGACCGCGCACCAGCTCAGCGACATCACCGGGGCCGGGCTCGTCCAGGTGACAGGCGCGATCGGCGTCGATCCCTCGTTCAACCCGGGGCTGTCGTTCGATCCGATGTTCCCCGACCCGTCGAACAACCCGGCCAACCAGGTCGACCTGTACCACTTCCGCGTCGCCGGGCCCGGCCGATTCATGCTGCTCGCGGATGCGTCCGCCGGCCTGATCGGCTCGCCGCTCGATCCGGGACTCAGCCTGTGGAAACTCGACCCGATTACGGGTCAGCTCGACTTCGTCGCCGGCAACAACAATACCAACAATCCGACTCAGGCCACTGACGGCTCGAACCCGCTCTTTACCGATTCTGCTCTCTCGGCTGGTCTGACCGCCGGCGATTACTACATCGCCGTGGCCAACGGAGCCAATACCCCCTCGCCGCTGGAGGGCCAGACTCCGGGAAGTTTCGGTCTTTTCAATCCCAACGTGCCGGGCAGCGCTCAGAACGGTTGGACCACAGGCCCCTATGTGCTGGACCTGCTGGTCGCCCCGGCACCGGCGGCACCGACGGTGGTCGAGTCCTCTCCCTACCCCGGCCAGGCGCTCGGCTCAGCACCGACCCAGATCACCGTGCAGTTCTCCGAGCCGATGGACATGCAGTCGTTGACGTTCCAGCCCGTGTCGCCCGAGGTCTACATCCTCAACAACGCCACCGGGACGTTTTATTTCCCCCGCCTGATGAACGACAACCACGCCACGAACACGGCGACGTTTCAGATGCTCGGCAGGCTGCCGGACGGCTCGTACACGCTGCACCTCTCGGGCCCGGCCGGGCTGGCCAACCTGGGCGGTGTTCCGCTCGTCGGCAACAGCCCGAGCGGCGACTACGCGATCCCCTTCACCGTGAATGGACCCGGCCCGGGGATCACGGGGAACCCGTCTCAGGGATACACGATTACCTCGCAGTACGGCGGCAACGTCACGCAGCAGGTTGGCATGCTCTTCCCCAACGAGCTGACGGCGGGCGTGACCATCGTGCGAGCCCCCGAGTCATCTCCCGCGGCACCCTCCCCGCCCGAGGACCGCTACGCGATCCAGCTCAGC
>JAKAUH010001120.1 GCA_021818605.1 Planctomycetota bacterium | reverse complement strand
GTCGCCGAGGTCGCGCAGGCCGACGCAGCCGGCCGGCTCGCCGCCGGTCGCCAGCAGCAGGCCACCCTTCGGCGGGACGTACTTGCCCGGCAGGCCCGCGATCTCGGCCTCGAAGCCTTGGAGGCAGAACGTTTCCATCGCCGAGGCGGCGTATTCGATCGCGTAGCAACGGAAGAGAGCTCGCACGCACTCGACGGCCGCGTCATCCGTCGGATCGACGAGCCGGATCGCGGGGTCGGGCGGGGTCGTCATGCCGGGTCGTCTCCACCGGCCGTGCGCAGGCCGGCGAGACCGTCGATGCTCGCCCGGTTCTTCCTCGCGCGGTAGTCGGCCATCCCGCCAGGTCCCTTGCTTTCCGCGTAGGCGAGCAACTGCGAACGCTCGCCCTTGTAGTCATAGAGCGGGACGCCGAAGCCGCACGAGTCGGCCACCCGCTCGAGCTGGACCACGATCACCGACCGGACCCCCGGATAATCGGGGAACCGCACGATCAGATCGGGCCAATCGGCGTCGCCCGGCTCGACGACCCGTCCGCGGCCATGCAATCGCAGGATGTTCGGTCGGCCCTCGAAGGCGCAGAACATGATGGTGATCCGCCCGTTCTCGCGCAGGTGCGCGACCGTCTCGATCCCGCTGCCGGTCAGGTCAAGGTACGCCACCGCGTCGGGTCCGAGGATCCGGAACGTGTCGAGCCCCTTGGGCGAGAGGTTCAGGTGCCCGTCCGTCGCCGTCGGCGCGGTGCCGACGAAGAAGAGATGCTGCCGGCCGATGAATTCCACCAGCCGATCGTCGAGTCCGCCGTGCACCTTGCCCATCGTTGTCCCTCGTTCGTCTCGAGCCAGAGCCACCTCATCTGGACCGCTGCATTTCCCGATCATACCCATGGGCGTTCGGTCGCCGACAACTCCGCCCCGCGCGCACCGCCGGACATCCGCGGGGCCCTCCAGGTTCGCAAAGTCCGCCCCACGCGTTGCAACGGACCTGCTTTCGGGTTACGCTATCGATGTTCGACGATTGTTAAACGCCCCATGCGGCCGGCTGGGAGGCTGAGGTGCGATGTTGCGAGTGCTGGGCGGTCCCAAGCGGCTCTGCGATGGCCTGACGCGGCGCGACCTGCTCCAGGTGGGTTCACTCGGGCTTCTCGGGCTGGGCGCGCGGGAGCTTCTTTCCGCGGCACCGGCGCGAGCGGCCGACGGAGTACCTTCCTCGGGCCTGCCCGGATTCGGCCGGGCGAAGGCGTGCATCCTGCTGTTCCTGTATGGCTCGCCCAGCCAACTCGAGACCTTCGACCCGAAGCCCCAGGCGCCCGTGGAGATCCGCGGCGAGTTCGGCTGCATCCCGTCGAGTGTACCGGGCCTGAATGTCTGCGAGCGATTGCCGCTGCTCTCGCAAGTGATGGACAAGGTCACGCTGATCCGCTCCGTCACGCATCCCTACCCGATCCACGGCGTGGCGTTCGCGACCACCGGGATTCGTCGGATCGACGTGGCGCTCGAGCTGCACCCCCGCGACACCGCCCATCATCCGTTCATCGGCTCGGCCGTGGACTACATCGACGGCCGAACGCCGGCAAACCGGCAACGCACTGGCGCCGGCTCAGACCGTCCGCCGCTGCCACGCAACCTGGTGCTGCCGTGGGCGTTCAGCAGCCATCGCGTCGGCGAGGTGCCGCGATCAGGTCCGTACGGCGGCTTCCTCGGCCAGGCGTATGACCCGGTCTCGGCCGAGTTCGTCGGTCAGGCCACGCGCAAGGCGCGCAAGACGCTGGCGGACAAGGTCTGGGAGGATCTCGAACCATATCGCGGCGTCACACCCGACAGCCGTTTTGAGCTCAGCGGCGTCTCGAGCCTGCCGGCCGAGCTGACCCTCGACCGTCTCGACCGCCGCCGCACGCTGCTGGAGCAGATCGAGGGCGCCCGGCGCAGGGCGGATGCCTCGATTTCGCGGTCGTCGGGGATCGACCGCCATCGGGCGCTGGCGTACGAGTTGGCGGGTTCGCCGGCCGTTCGCCGGGCTTTTGACATCGGCCTCGAGCCCGACGAGACCCGCTCGCTTTTCGGGATGACGCTCTTCGGCCAGGCCTCGCTCACCGCCCGCCGGCTGGTTGAGGCTGGCGGCCGGTTCATCACAGTGTTCTGGGACGAGTACGGACTGGCCGGTACCGGCTGGGACACCCACTGGGACCATTTCCCCCGCATGAAGGACGAGCTCCTGCCCGGGCTGGACCGGACGTTCTCGGGCCTGCTGGTCGACCTCGATCGCCGCGGCCTGCTGGATGAGACCCTGGTGGTGCTGTTGAGCGAGCACGGCCGGACGCCGAAACTGACGCTGGGCAACGGCGGGGGACGGGATCACTGGTCGCGATGCTACTCGGTCGTGATGGCCGGCGGCGGGATCGCGCGGGGGCGCGTGGTTGGCAGTTCCGACCGGATCGCCAGCGACCCGGCCGAGCGGCCCGTCTCGCCCAAGGACGTCCTGGCCACGATCTACCACCTGCTCGGCATTGACCCTCGCACGATGCTGACCGACATCCAGGGCCGGCCGATGGCGCTCTTGCCTGAGGGCGAGGTCATCCCCGAGGCGCTGGCGTGAATGTCCGCGAAGCCGAGCGCGACGCCCCGGCCCCGAGCCGCGATTCCGGGGGCGTGTGGGTCTGGCGAGGCTGCGCTTGACCCACCCCGCGGCGAAAGCTTAAGATTTCAGAGGTTTTGAGTTATGTGAGGACAGGAAGGTCTGGTCTGGTTTGGTTTGGTCTACGTCCCGGCCGACGCGGCGGGACGGCGAGGGTCCGTGAGGATGAAGAAGCAGTCGTCGCGCGCCAAGGCGCGGTCGGTGCCGCCGGTTCGTCACCAGCTCGAGCACGCCGTACCGACGGTCATCCACAATCCCGAGGAGAACATGACGGCCCTCGGGCGGGTGGCCTCGCACGCCATCAAGGAGCCCCGCCGTTACCTCGGCTGGCCCGCCGTGGCCGCTGGCGTGACGCTGCTGGTCGTCATCGTCTGGCGGCTGACCAGCGGCGGCTCAAGCGTCGACTCGACCGCATGGAGCCGGCTCGAGCTGGCCATGACGCCGACCGATCGCCTCGCCGTCGCCAAGGCAGACCCCGGCTCGCCCGCGGCCCACTGGGCGCTGCTCCAGGTCGCGTCGAAGTACTGCGACGACGCCATGCTCGACCTGCCCAACAACCAGGACGTCTCCCGGCAGACATCCAGGAAGGCGCTCGACCTCTACGACCAGATCATTCGCGAGGCGCCTCACGACTCCAGCCCGGCCCGCCTGGCTGCCCTCGGCCGCGCCCGCGTGCTCGAGATGCGCAACGACCTGCCCGACGCGATCAAGCAATACGAAAAGGTCGCAAAGGACTGGCCCGACAGCCCCGAGGCCGCCGAGGCGAAGCGCTACGCCGAGGCGCTGAAGGACCCGCAAGCGGCGAATTTCTACAAGGAGCTCTACGCCTTCCGGCCGACGACGGTGACCCTGCCACCGGAGGGGACAACGACCCAGACGTTCCCGTCGACCGGCGTCAATCCCGACAAGGTGGTGAGTCCGCCGAGCCTCGCCCCCACGCCCGGCAAGTCGGTGCTGACGCCCGACATGCCGATCCCCGGCGTCCGCGAGGTCGTCGTCCCCAGTTCGACGTTCCCCGTAAAGCCCGAGACGCCCGAAACCAAGACACCGGCTGCAACCGAACCTAAGCCCGCACCCGCGAAGACCGAGAATCCAAAACCCGCGGCATCCAGCTCTCCCGCCGCGAAGTCTGAGGCCCCGAAGGCCGAGGCTCCGAAGCCCGCGCCGCCGAAGGCCGAGGCTCCGAAGCCCGCGCCGCCGAAGGCCGAGGCTCCGAAGCCCGCGCCGGCCGCTGACCAGAAGAAGAAGGAACTGCCGGCTGACGTCTTCGCGCCGGAGTCCAAAAAGACCTCGAAGTGACGATGGAAACACGGGGACAGGCTCCAGATCCCTGAAGTGGCTGTTCCTGGTTGGTTGGAGCCCAGTCTCCGGTCCCAATCTCCTCGCTGGACGCCACCACGAATCGCCCCAATGGGGCCGGACAAATCAGCCCGGGTGATCGCCCCGGTGACCTGCGATCATCGCCAAGATGTGGCCCCCTCCGCTGTCGGAAACGCCCGAGGAATTCGAGGTCAAGCCGCGCACCGATGGCAAGCGGATCGACGCCTACCTCGCCAGCCGGTTCACCAACTACTCGCGCCAGGTGATCCAGAAGGTCATCGAGGCCGAGGCCGTCACCGTGAACGGCCGCGCGGTCAAGCCGTCGTACCGTGTTCGCGCGGGCGACATGATCAGTGTCCGCCTGCCCGAGCTGCCGGACATGACGCCGAAGCCCGAGGACATCCCACTCGAGGTCGTCCATGACGATCCTGCGCTCACGGTTGTGAACAAACCGCCCGGGATGGTCACGCACCCCGCGAAGGGGAACTGGAGCGGTACGCTCGTCAACGCGATCCAGTTCCACTATGACACGCTCTCGACTGTCGCGGGCGAGAACCGCCCGGGGATCGTTCACCGGCTCGACCGGGATACCACGGGCCTGCTGGTCGTCGTGAAGGACGACCTGGCGCACCGGCGGCTGTCGCTCCAGTTCGAGCAGCGCGAGGTGCACAAGGAGTACCTGGCGATCGTGCACGGCGTCCCCCAGCGCGACGAGGACTACGTGGAGCGGCCGATCGGCTTTCATCGCGTGATCCGCGAGAAGATGGCGATCCGCGAGATCGAGGACGGCGGCAAGCCGGCGGTGACCTTCTTCCAGGTCGTCCAGCGGTTCCGCGACTTCGCGCTGATGCGCTGCCTGCCGAAGACCGGGCGCACGCACCAGATCCGCGTGCATCTGACGCACATCGGCCACCCCATCGTGGCCGACAGGATGTATTCCAGCCGCGACCGGCTTACCGTCGCCGATGCTGCCGGTCCCGAACTGGCCCGCAAGATGACCGACGACGAGGCCGCGACAGTGCTGATCGACCGCCAGGCTCTGCATGCCCACCGCCTGCGGTTCGCGCACCCGCTCACAGGCGTCGAGCTCAATCTGATGGCGCCTGTCCCGGCCGACATGGAGCGGACGCTGGCGGCCCTTCGCACTTACCGGACAGTGTGAGCGCGAAGGGCCACGAGGGAACGGTTCAGCTCACTCCAGTGTCCCGGCGGCTGAGGTCGCCAGGTCGGCGTCGCGCGGCATCGGCTTGCCCGCGCCCAGGACGCTGTTGTGCATGCCGTAAACGAAGTAGATCACCAGGCCGATGCCCATCCAGACGACCAGCCGGATCCAGGTGTCTCCCGGCAGGGTAATCATCAGGCCGATCGAGCAGAGGACGCCCATCGGCCCGGTGAACCAGATCCACGGGGCCTTGAACGGACGCTCGATGTCCGGCTGCGTGATCCGCAGCCAGACGACTCCAGCCGAGACGACCGCGAAGGCGAACAGGGTGCCGATCGAGGTCAGCTCGCCCGCGATGCTGATCGGGATCGTGCCCGCGGCGACCATGACGATCAGCCCGGTGATGATGGTGGTGATCCACGGCGTGCGGAACTTCGGGTGGATCCGCGCCACGACGGAAGGCAGGAGACCGTCGCGAGCCATCGAGTAGAAAATCCGCGGCTGACTGAGAAGCATCACGAGGATGACCGAACTCAGCCCGGCGATCGCGCCGAGCTTGACGATTCCCGAGAGCCACTGAAGGCCCATGGCGTCAATCGCCACGGCGACCGGATCCGGGACATCGAGCATCCGGTAGCTGACCACCCCCGTCATCACGATCGCGCCCAGGCAATAGAGCAGCGTGCAGATCACCAGCGAGCCGATGATGCCGATCGGCATGTCGCGCTGGGGGTTCTTGGCCTCCTGCGCGGCGGTGGAGACTGCGTCGAAGCCGATGTACGCGAAGAACACTAACCCTGCGCCGCGGAAGATGCCGCTCCAGCCGTAGTGGAACCACTCGGTGCTATCGGGGATGAACTTGCCGCCCCAGTTGACCGTCGTGATCTTCGGCAGGCCGACGGCGATGAAGGCGACGACGATCAGCACCTTGATCAGAACGATGACGTCGTTGACGTTCGCCGACTCCTTGATGCCGACCACGAGGAGCGCCGTCACCAGGGCGACGATTAGCATCGCGGGAAGGTTGATGATCGCGGTGACCTGCGTGAAGTCGGCGTAGGCGACGCCGTGCGTGTTGAACAGCTTGATGGCCTCGTTGTTGAGCACCGTCCAGCCGTGCCTCATGTGCAGCTTGTCGGCGATCGCGTTGGGGACCTCGATCAGCACCGTCCGCGGCGACGCCGTGAACTGCGCGGGGATTTGGAAGCCGAAATCGCGGAGCACGCTGGTCACGTAGCCCGACCAGCCGATGGCGACGGTGGTCGCCCCCACCATGTATTCCAGGATCAGGTCCCACCCGATCAGCCAGGCGATGAATTCGCCCATCGTGGCGTAGGCATAAGTGTAGGCCGATCCGGAAATCGGCACGGTCGACGCCATCTCGGCGTAGCAGAGGCCCGCGAAGGCGCAGGCGATCCCGCCCAGGACGAACGAGAGCGTGACCGCCGGGCCGGCGTTCTCGGCCGCGGCGTGCCCCGTGAGCACGAAGAAGCCGGCGCCGATGATGGCGCCGATGCCCAGCGTGACGAGGTTCATCGCCGAGAGGGTGCGCTTGAGTCCCCCCTCGTGGCTCTCCTTGGCCTCATTCTGGAGGGCGGATATCGATTTCGTTACCCAGAGATTCGCCATCGTCAACCCTTTACTCTCGTGACAGTGCCTGTCGCCTCACGTCGTCCTCCGGACCGAGGAGAGGGTTCGGGTCGGGGCGTTGCGCCATGGACTCACGTTCATACCGACGTGCCCGCGCGGCCGTGACAATCCGGCCGCGCGGGCATGCGGAGCGGGGATTCGGGAACCCG
>JAKAUH010000115.1 GCA_021818605.1 Planctomycetota bacterium | reverse complement strand
ATGTAGAACGTCCCATCCGCCTCGGCCCAGGACGCCGACAGCTCGGACGGACCGTCGTCGGCCTTCGCGTCCTTGCCCTTGGGCTTCTCGTCGGCCGCCATGCGGAGGATGTGCAGTGTCAGGCCGTTGAAGGCCTCCTCCGACGCCTTGGCACCCGAATCCTCCGCCTGCCTGGCGAGCTTCTTGAGGATGTCAGCCATTTTGTCCTTGTTGGCCCCGGCGTCGGCCATCACGACGATGCCAAGAGGAAACTTGGGGTCGTCGCGGCCCAGCACGGCCACGGTGAGCGCCCCCTGGGGCAGCTCGATCAGCTCGCCGAGGTCCACCCCGATCTTCTCCTTGACCGGCCGGGTGGCGTCCTTCAGCTTCTGGGTCAGGTCGTCCCGGAAGTCCTTCATCGACGGGTCGTTCCAGAGCTGGCCGTAATGGCTGCCGCGGAACCCCTCGCGGAACTGCTTCACGTCGTTGATCTTGAACATGAAGACCGTCGAGTCGGGGAGGACGCGCTCCGACGGCGCGCCGGCCCGAGCCGGGATCGGAAGTCCTGCCGTACCGACGAGCAACAACCCACCGACGAGGGCCAACCGTCGCATGGCCCGGATCGCCGTTCGCATCAGAGAGCACTCCATTCGTTCGAGCCACCCTCGGCTCACCGGCCCAGGGATGAGGACTGGCCACCGACTCCTTCGGCCGGGGTCCATGCAGGCTCCATCAGGCAACGCGCCTGATCGGTCTGGGCCGGCGGTGACCGGCCGCACATCTCTCTCGCGGGGCGAACGTCGACGAGGCCGGGCCGATCGAGTTCGAGTCGAGCCCGGGACCCCGGCTTACCGCCTCGACCGCTCTCCACCGGCCCGACGGCCCTTCTCGCCCGACGCGGCGGGCTGGGATGAAACCGTGCCACCGGTCGTCGGGCCAACCTTGAGCCCCTCGGGCTTGCCGGCCACCAGGCGGCGCGGCGGATCGGTATAGCGGTAACCGCTATTGGGGTTGGCCTTGTCGAACGAGAACGCCTCCCGGTGATGGAGGAACTGCTTCACGTAGTTCACCGGAATGGCGAAGCCCAGGTTGTCGGCCATGGCCGCATGGGCGCCTCGGCTCGTGACGCCGATCACCTCGCCCCTCTGGTTGAACAGCGGCCCGCCAGAGTTCCCCGGGTTGATCGCCGTGTCCGTCTGCAGGAAGATCTGCCCCTCGATGTCCCGGCTCCGATTGCTTACGATCCCCTGCGTGACCGTTCGCTCCAGGCCCAGCGGGTTCCCCACCGCGAACACCGAATCGCCCGCGTTCACCTCATCCGCATTACCCAGCACCACCGAGGCAGGTTTCAAACCCGACGGCAGCGGAAGCTTGAGCAGCGCCAGGTCGAAGAACGGGTTGAGCGCCACAATCTCGACGTCCTCGATCCGCCGGCGCGTCAACCCGCCCGGAGCGTTCAGGTAGAGGATCGCCGAGACCCGCGTCTCGCCCTGGATCACATGGGCATTGGTGATCGCGTACCCGTCCTTGTTGATGATGAACCCTGAACCCTTGCCCGACGGCGTCTCGATCGAGATCACGGCCTCGCCGTACTTGCCGACCAGATCCTTGACCCCCGCCGGCTTGAGCACTCCCGTCGTGTAAAAGCCCGAGGCGTCGGTCTCGAACGCCCGCGCCACGCCACGCGATCCGGTCTCCGCCTCGCCGACCTTCGCCCGCCGCAACACCTGGTCGCGGGGAACTCGCAAAAGGTCGTAGCCCAGATCCAGATACAGCGCGTTGGATTTCTCGGCGACCACCTCCCCGGTGATTCGCTGTCCATCCTTGAGGATAATCGTCTCGAAGCCCCCGGCGGATGCGGTCCCGCACGCCAGCAGGCCAGCAGTGAAGCACGTCGCGGCACCAGCGATTAAACGATCGAACAAGGCCGTCCCTCCGACTCAACCCGCCCGGGCACAGGGTCTTTGCGATAACCCCCATTGTAAAATCCGGCCCGTTCCTTTCAACCCTATCACCTGCCAAAGCCGGCCGCGAGATCCCACACCATTCATTTGTTCGCGCCAACCCCGCCGGTTAGAATGGACCTGAACGATGAATCCGCCTTGACGCGAGATTCCGCTTCGGGAAACTAAATGGAACTAACCTCGATCGAACATCACGTCGCGCCCGAACCATGCCCGATCCGACGATCGGCCCGATCATCGCTCACCCACTCACTGGGGAGAATTCCCGTGCCCATTTTCCACCGGGGTCGCTCTGACCGAACGGCCAGGAGCCTGAAGTGGGTCGCCGTACCGGCGGCGGCGATCGCCACGATCCTGGCCGCACACTGGACCATCGCCAGTCCAGCCGCGCAGGAGCCCGGCGCCGGCCAGGAAGGAAAGGCCGCCAACAAGTTCGCCAAGCCCCAGGACAGCGAGCGCCCGCCGCCAATCCCGCCGTTCGAGCTCGACCAGACACTGAAAACGGTCCCGGTCGCCCGCGATCGCACGTGGTTCAACGCACAGATGGTCAGCACGGCTCTCGAGCCCAATGACAAGCAGGGAATCTGGGTGCTCGACTTCTCGTTCTACCCGGTGCGGCTCGTCACCGTCGAGATCCCCGGCAAGGGCCGCCGGCAGATCCACTACCTCTACTACAAGGTCGTCAACCGCACCGGAAAACCGCGCAAGTTCGTGCCCCAGTTCGTTATGGTGAACGAGAACCAGCAGCGGTTCGAGGACGAGGTCGTCCCCGAGGCAGTCCCGGTCATCCGCAGACGGCAGGACCCATCAATCCCCGCTCTCGGGGCCGTCGACATCGATGGCGTGCTGCCCCCAACCACCAGGAAGAACGTCGACGACGCCGTCTTCGGCGTGGCCTGCTGGGATCGCTGGGATCCCAAGTCCGACCGGTTCAGCATCTACGTCCGCGGTCTCTCCAATGGCTACAAGGAGATCCCCTCCGAGAGCGGCGGCAAGCCCATCGTCCGGTACAAGACCCTCAAGATCGACTTCATCCGCCGTGGCGACCAGTTCCTGCTCAACGAGCGCGAGATCGAACTCGCCGACCCGCCGTACTCCTGGGTCTATTGGTGAGCCGTCCCCGGCTGAACGGCCGGTGTCGCGCGCTTGCCCTTCATGCCAGCGCCGCGTATCCGATCGGGTCGGCGATCCCGACTCGCTCGAACGCCGCCCGGCGAATCCGGCACGCGTCGCACCGGCCGCACGCCAGCCCCTCCTCGGTCGGATCGTAGCAGCTATGCGTGAGCGAGTAATCCACGCCCAGCTCGAGCCCACGCCGGATAATCTGCGGCTTGTCGAGCAACAGCAAGGGTGCGTGCACCCGAAACCGACCCGTTCCCTCCACGCCCGACCGGGTCGCGACGTTGGCCAGCGCCTCGAACGCCCGCAGAAACTCTGGCCGGCAATCGGGGTAGCCGGAATAGTCAACGCAGTTGACGCCCACGAAGATGTCGAACGCTTCCAGGCTCTCGGCCCATGCCAGGGCAAGCGAGAGAAACACCGTATTCCGGGCCGGGACATAGGTGTCCGGGATCCCGTGGGCAATGACGTCGTCGGGGCGGTCCTTGGGGACGTCGATCTCGTCGGTCAGCGCGCTGCCGCCGAAGCCGCGGAGGTCGATGTCCATCTCCAGGTGCCGCGCGACGGCGGCGGCCCGGGCAACACGGCGCGACGCCTCAACCTCAACGGCATGCCGCTGACCATACTGGATCGTCAGGGCGTAGGTCTCAAAGCCCGCAACCTTCGCCTCCGCGAGGGCCGTGGCGCTATCCAGTCCGCCGCTCAGCAATACAACCGCCCTGGACCCATCCATGCAATCCACTCCACCTCGGCGTCCGAATCGTGGCGAGATGGCTTGCGGGGCGTCGGACGCACCCTCGCCTCGGGAAACGGTCTTGCCGAGCCTCGCGAAGTTCCGCTATCCTCGTCGACGCACGAGAAATTGACAAGCATCTCGGCCCAGCGCGATGGTCCTCGAGCGAGGACGCACGGCGCGGGACCGCGCGAGACGCGTTCAGTCGAGAATCAGGATCAGGTTCCATGGCTCACAAAAAAGGGCAGGGCTCGAGCCGCAACGGCCGCGACTCGAATCCCAAAATGCTGGGCATCAAGCTCTACGGCGGCCAGATCGCCAGGCCGGGCAGCATCCTCTGCCGCCAGAACGGCACGCGGTGGCAGCCGGGGCGGAACGTCGGCGTCGGTCGGGACTGGACGATCTACTCGCTGATCGAGGGGACCGTCACCTTCGACCGGGGCGGGCGCCGGATCAACGTGCTGCCGATCGCCACCACGCCGGCCCAGGCCTGACGCGGTCCATGGGGCCGCCCTCCATTCCACGACTTCTGGCGGCCCAGCTTTCCGCAAATCCCGAGTGGCGGTGAGGCTTCATGTTCGTCGATCGCGTGAACATCTTCGTTTGCGGGGGTGCCGGCGGCGACGGTTGCATGAGCTTTCGCCGCGAGAAGTACGCGCCCCGCGGCGGTCCCAACGGCGGCGACGGCGGTCACGGCGGCCATGTGGTGATCCAGGCGGTCGAAGGCCTGACGAACCTCGCCCATCTCTCGCACCAGCGGCACTGGCGGGCCGAGCGGGGCCAGCACGGCCAGGGCTCCGACTGCTTCGGCCACGGCGGCGACGACCTGGTGATCCAGGTCCCGCCGGGAACGCTCGTCCGTGATCGCGACCGCGGATTCCTGCTCCGCGACCTCAAGGCGCCCGGCGACCGCGTGATCGTGGCCCGCGGCGGCCGGGGCGGTCACGGCAACACCCACTTCAAGTCGTCGACCAACCGCGCCCCGCGGCAGGTCGAGCGGGGCCTTCCCGGCGAGGAGCGGTGGGTCGTCCTGGAGCTCAAGGTCATCGCCGACGTCGGCCTGATCGGCCTGCCGAACGCGGGAAAATCCACGCTCCTCTCACGGATCTCGCGGGCCCATCCCGAGATCGCCGATTATCCCTTCACCACCAAGTACCCCAACCTTGGAACCGTGATCGCCGAGGACCACAACTTCGTCGTGGCCGACATCCCCGGGCTGATCGAGGGCGCCCACGAGGGCCACGGCCTGGGGCACGAATTCCTGCGACACGTCGAACGGACGCACCTGCTTGTGCACCTCGTCGAGGCCGTGCCGATCGACGAGTCGGACCCCCTGCACAACTACCGGACGATCCGCAACGAGCTGGCCCAGTACAGCCCGAAGCTGGCCGAGCGGCCCGAGCTTCTGGTTGCGACCAAGATGGACGTCACCGGCGCCGAGGAGGCGCGAACCCGGCTCGAGACCGAGCTTGGCCGCGAGGTGCCGGGGATCTCGGCCGTGACGGGACGGGGCATCCCTCAGCTCCTGCATCGAATCGTGTCGGCCCTCGAGGAATTAAGGCGCCCCGAAGAGGACCCGCCGGCTCGCCCGAGACCCTCCGCGACTACTGGTGGGGCGGAGCCGCAGGAATCCGGGCTCCCGCCCGGCGTTCCCGTCACCGACCCGGCCGCGGGCGTCCAGGGCTCCTGACGCTGGCATGAACATTCTCCAGGCGAACCGGCGACGTGAGTCGCCGGGTGCTTTCTTTCTCATCCGCCATGACCCGGCAACTCACGTCGTCGGCCCCTCGGATGGTTTCTTATGCACAGACTCGCCGATGCGGTCTGGTTCCTGGGCGAGCCGCGGGGGAAGACTGCCCGGAAGGCTCGCCCTTCCGAACCAACCGGCAAGCATCAGCGGGCTCGTGAATGAGGAAAGGCCATGCTGCGCGTTGTCGCCGACCTGGGAAACACGCGGTTGAAGTGGGGCCGGCTCGACGAGTCCGGCCGCCTGGCCGAGTCGATCGCGCTGCCGCTCGACGACCCCTCGGCCTGGTCGGCCGCCTGGGCCGAGTGGCGATCGCGGTATCCCGGCAAATCGTGGTGGGGCGTTTCGACGGTGAATCCACCGGTAGGCGATCGCCTGGCCGCGTTCCTCGACGAGGCAGGCGTGGAGCAAGTCGACTGGATCCGCTCGGCGGCCGAGGTCCCCGTGCCCAAGGACGTGGAGGGCGCCGATAGCGGCGGATCGGACCGGGCGCTGGCGGTGCTTGGCGGCTCGCGAATCAAGCCGGCCGAGCGCCCGTGCCTGGTCGTCATGTGCGGCACGGCGATCACGGTCGAACGGATCACGGCCGAGGGCGTGTGGCAGGGTGGCGCGATCGCGCCCGGGCTGGGCCAGACGGCCCGCGCGCTCAACCTGATGACCGCACAGCTCCCGTTCATCGAGCTGTCCCAACCCCCGGCCGCCTGGGGCCGCGGGACCGTGGACTCGCTCAAGGCAGGGATCTTCTGGGGGATCGTCGGCGCCGTCCGCGAGCTTCTGGGCCGCCAGGAATCCGACCTCGGACGCGATCCCTGGATCGTCTGGACCGGCGGCGACGCCACGCTGCTCGCCCCCCAGGTCTGCGGCGACGCCGCGCACATCGAGCCGAACCTCATCCTCGACGCCCTGGCCTCGGTGGTCTTCGGAAATCGGTGACATCGGGGAGTTTTCAAGAATTCGGGCAGGACCATTAACAGGTCTCTATTACCCCGATATTCTTCCTGCCTGGCTTCCTGAAACACTGGCCCACCAGCCGCCGGAAGCCACGACCCATCACCGATCGACATCCTGATCACCACAGCGAGGCCCCCATGCGCGTTGCATCCCGCCGGCGTGTGAAGTTCGCCCCGACCCTGGACCGTCTGGAGTCGCTGTCTCCGGTCTCGACGCTGGTCCCAGGTCGGTCGGGCATGAACCTCGCCACAGTCGGGGGGGGGACGGGCGTGGAATCTAGGGCCGTGGCTTCGCAGGCCCGCGGCCAGGTGAGGCTTTCGTAGCCGTTCACAGTGGAGTTGACAGTGTCTGTACTGTGGAATCCGCGCGCACCACGACGCACACCAATGGCTGAGCATTGGCCTCCACAGCGACGGTCTTCTCTCCTTCAT
>JAKAUH010000537.1:4703-6929 GCA_021818605.1 Planctomycetota bacterium | reverse complement strand
CGCTATCACAACCAGCCGGTGCCGGCGTTCGGCCTGCGTCCCGATGAGACGCACGACCGGCCGCTGCTGGCCTCGCCGTTCCGCTTCCATCCGCAAGGCGAGTCGGGCCTGATGATCAGCGAGCTGTTTCCGAACCTCGGCGCGATGGCCGATCGGTTGTGCGTGGTCCGCTCGCTGCACACGGATATCGTCGAGCACTTCCAGGCGGTGCTGGCGATGCACACCGGCTCGGCCACCGTGCCGATGCCGAGCATCGGCGCCTGGCTGAGCTACGGCCTGGGCACCAGGAACCCGAACCTGCCGGCGTACGTGGTCCTGTGCGAGCGTCTGCCGTACGCCGGGACGCAGGTCTGGGACAGCAGCTTCCTGCCCGCCGTGCATCAGGGGGTACGGATCATCCCCGGCCTCGAGCCGATCCCCGACCTGGCGCCTGCGCCGCGCCCGGCCAGGCTGGCCGAGCTCGAGCGGATCATGCTCCAGGACGTGAACGCCACCCATGCCGAACGGCGGCCCGGCGACGCGGCGATCCGCGCGCGGTCGGCCACCTTCGACGTCGCCCGTGGTTTGATGCGCGAGGCGCCCGAGGCGCTCGACGTCGCCCGGGAGTCCCGCGCCACGCTCGAAGCCTACGGGATCGTCGACGACAATCCGGCGTCGTTCCCGCGCCAGTGCCTGGTGGCTCGCCGGCTGATCGAGCGGGGTGTCCGGGTCGTCGAGCTGATCGACACCGGATCCAACAACAACTGGGACGCGCACGGCGACATGGGCGAGCACCGCCCCAAGGCGCAGCGGGTCGACCGGGCGATCGCCGCGATGCTGCGCGACCTCGATCAGCGCGGTCTGCTGAGCCGGACCCTCGTGGCGATCTGCACCGAGTTCGGCCGCACGCCGTGGACCGATGCGCCGGGCACGAAGGGACGCAACCACTATGCGAAGGCATTCTCGGTCCTGCTCGCCGGCGCCGGCGTGAAGGGTGGGATCGCACACGGCGAAACCGACGAGTTCGGCATCGGCATCATCCGCAATCCGGTCCATGTCCACGACTACCACGCGACGATCCTGCACGTCATGGGAGTCGACCACACGCGGCTCGTCTATCGCTACGCCGGACGCGACTTCCGCCTGACCGATGTCGACGGCAAGGTCGTGACACCCGTGCTGTCCTGAGCCGATCCGCCGTACTGCCGTCGGAGCGGCGCGATTCGGCTGAGGCAGGACTTTGCCTTTGCCCCTATGATTTCGAAAATGGGAAGTGGGAGCGTCGATCGACCTCGGCCAGACTGGGCTGCGCACCGACCATGCGAATCCTCATTGTTGACGACGAGCAAAACATCCGGAAGGCGCTGCGTGTCGCCCTCGAGTCGACCGGGCACGCGGTCGATGAGGCCGCGGGCGTCGAGGACGCCGCCCGGCTGGTCGACCGCCATCGGTTCGACGTGGCGCTCGTCGATCTGCGGCTGGGGACGGCCTCGGGGCTGGACGTGCTCGGTTCGATCCTGCGGAAGTCGCCGCGGACGGCCGTCGTGATCATCACGGCGCACGGGACGATCGACAACGCGGTCGAGGCGATGCGCCGCGGCGCGTTCGACTACCTGGCCAAGCCATTCACGCCCGCGCAGATCCGCGCGGTGGTCGAGCGGGCGGGTCGGTTCCGCGAGCTTCAGACCCGCGTGGACGATCTGCAAGATCAGCTCTCGCTCGAGGTGCCCGAGGTCTCGCTGGAGAGCGACGATCCCGAGTTCCGCGCGCTCCTCGACCAGGCGCGCCGGGTGGCCGACACCGGCGCCGTGGTGCTGATCCGCGGCGAGAGCGGTACGGGCAAGGGAGTCCTCGCGCGGGCGATCCACGCCTGGAGCCGCCGGGCGAGTCGGCCGTTCGTCACCGTCAGTTGCCCCAGCCTGAGCCCCGAGCTGCTCGAAAGCACGCTGTTCGGCCACGTGAAAGGTGCCTTCACCGGCGCGGTGGCCGACGCCGAGGGCAAGGTGGCGGCCGCCGAGGGGGGCACACTGTTCCTCGACGAGATCGGCGACCTGCCGATGCCGCTCCAGCCCAAGCTCCTGCGCTTCCTCCAGGAACGTCAGTACGAGCGCGTGGGCGAGGCCCGCCCGCGCACCGCTGACGTCCGCCTGGTCGCGGCCACGAATCGCGACCTCGATGCCGCGGTCGTCGCCGGCCAGTTCCGCGAGGACCTGCTGTTCCGCCTCAACGTCGTCGAGCTGGTCATGC
>JAKAUH010000537.1:0-4693 GCA_021818605.1 Planctomycetota bacterium | reverse complement strand
GTCCCTGCGAGCGCGCTCCGACCGGCTCGCCCTGGCCGACCACATGGTCGCCTTCTTCGCCCGCCAGTTGGGCAAGGCGATCGAGGGCTTCACGCCCGAGGCGCACGAGGTCCTCCTGCGCTACACCTGGCCGGGGAACCTGCGCGAACTCCGCAACGCCATGGAGCGCGCCGCCATCTTCGCCACCGGGCCACTGGTCGACGCCGCCGACCTTCCCGGCCGGGTTGTCGCCGGCACCCCCCGCGCCGAGTCCGGACCATCGGCCGTCATCCACATCGGCGACCCCGTGAGCCTCGACCGCCTTGAGGCCGAGCACATCCGGTTGATCCTCGCCCGCATGTCCAGCCGCGAGGACGCCGCCCGCATCCTGGGCATCGACCCCAGCACCCTCTACCGCAAGCGCAAGCAGCTCGGGCTCTGAGTCTCTTCACCGGTCTCGGAACTGAACGGTCATCGTGTCGTGCAAATCGCAAGGGGATCCCGTCGGGCCTTGCAATTCGGCCGATCCGCTGGAGGCGAGCGCCATGAGGCCGCGCGACAGGCCACGTCCCATGTCATACGCGGAGAACAACTTGGGCCAGAACGGCCGATTGCTGGTCGCGCGGCACGCCGATCGCAAATGGGAGTGTTGAGGACAATCTCACGTGAAGACCTTGCGCACGAAGTTACTGATCGGACTGTTGCCGACGCTGGCGATCCTGGTGGCGCTTGGCCTCTGGGCGATCGTCATGTTTTACCGCCTGGGCGGTAGCATTGACGTCATCCTGCGCGAGAACTACCGGAGCGTGCTGGCGGCGCAGGGGATGAAAGAGGCGCTCGAGCGGATGGACTCGGGCCTGCTGTTTGCCGTGGGCGGTCGCGAGGAGCTCGGTCGCGAGCAGTTTGACAGGCATCGGCCGCGGTTGGAGCAGCACCTGCGGACCGAGCAGGGGAACGTCACGCTCCCGGGCGAGCAGGAACTTGCCGACGACCTCGATCGACTGCATCGCCGCTACCTGGCCGCGGCCGACCGTTTCTTCAAGCTGGCGCCGGAGCAGGACGAGCGGCGGGCGCAGGTCTACTTCGACGAGTTACTACCCACCTTCGACCTGATTCGCGAGCGGGCCGACGAGGTGCTCGTCCTCAACCAGGACAACATGACGGCCATGGACCGCCGCGCGCGGGAGTTCGCCTCGCGCTCGATCCGGTTGATGGTCATCGCGCTATTGGGTGCGATCGCGATGGCCGTGGCCGTCGCGCTCTTCGTCAGCCGGTCGATCCGCCGGCCGATCGAGGCGGTCACCAACGCGGCGCGGGCCCTGGCGCGGGGCCAGCTCGACCAGGTCGTGCCGGCGGGGACACGCGACGAGCTCGGCGACATGGCGCTGGCCTTCAACCAGATGGCACGCACGATCCGCGAGTACCGCCAGGCCGGCACGGCGCGGCTCCTGCGCGCCCAGCGGACCGCACAGGCGACGATCGACTCGTTCCCCGACCCGGTCGTGGTGGTCGATACGCTCGGCCGCGTCGAGCAGGCCAATCCGGCGGCCCGCCGGCTGCTGGGCGTTGTCTCAGCGGCCGAGCCGCCCGTCCCGTGGCATCCGGCAGCGCCGCTCAGATCGCTCGTCGCCGACGTCCTCGCCGGCCGCGGCGACCACCTGCCCGTGTCGCTCGAGCAGGCCATCGCGCTGCCGGATGCCGGCCAGGAACGCTATTTCCTCCCCCGAGTCGTGGCGATCCGCGACGGCAACGACGAGCCGATCGGCGCCGCCGTTAACCTGGTCGACGTGACCAAGTTTCACCTGCTCGACCGGCTCAAGAGCGACATGGTCGCCACCGTCAGCCACGAGCTGAAGACCCCGCTGACCAGCGTGCAGATGGCCGTTCACCTGTTGCTCGAGGAGGTCATCGGCCCGCTGACGCCCAAGCAGGTTGAGCTCTTGCTGGCCGCTCGCCAGGACGCCGACCGCATCCTGGCGATGATCAACGACCTGCTCGACCTGACGCGGATCGAGCAGGGCCGCGTCAAGCTGGACCTCGAGACCGTCGCCGCCGACGAACTGATCGGCGAGGCTGTCGCGCGGATGCAGCACCAGGCCGCCGACGCCGGCATCCGGCTCGAGGCAGCCTCGGGCGGCCACGACCTGGGCCTCCAGGTCGACCGCGACCGGATCGACCACGTCTTCGACAACCTGGTCCAGAACGCGATCCAGCACACGCCGCGCGGCGGCATGGTCCGCCTGGCGGCGAGGCGCCAGGGGGACACGGTGCAGGTCGAGTTCACTGACACCGGCCGGGGCATCCCCCGCGAGCATCTGCCCCGGCTTTTCGAGAGGTTCTACCGCATCCCCGGCGCCAGCCGGGCCGGAGGCGCCGGGCTCGGCCTGGCGATCGTCCGCGAGATCATCACCGCGCACGGCGGCCGGGTCGACGTGGACAGCCAGCCCGGCAAGGGGACAACCTTCACCATCTCGCTCCCCGCCGGCCCCGACCCGCACGACCCGTCCCAAATCCAGGGCCCAATGTCATGTGTTCCGACAAATGCATCCTGATCGTCGACGATGAGCCGAACGTCCGGCTGATGCTGCGCACGGCGCTCCAGTCGTCCGGTTACCGCGTCGCCGAGGCCGTCGACGGGCTGGCGGCGCTCGAGCAGCTCGCCGCCAGGGCCGGCGACTTCGCGATGCTCTTGCTGGATCTGCGCATGCCCAGGCTCGACGGCATGGAAACCCTCCGCCGCATCCGCGAGCGCCACGACCCGACGCCCGTCGTGATGCTCACGGCGCACGGTAGCATCCCCGACGCCGTCGCGGCCATGAAACTGGGCGCCATCGACTTCCTCGCCAAGCCGGTCACGCCCGCGCAGCTCCGCGCCGTCGTCGCCGAGGTCATCGCCCGCAGCGTCGAGATCTCGACCGCCACGTCGGCTGCTGATCCGCCGACTCCTGACACAACGGAGCAGCGGCCTTCGTTCGGCTTCGATCTCGCTCGCGCCAAGCGAGCCATCAATCGCGGGGACTTCATCGAGGCCGAGGAACTCCTCCGCGGGATCCTCTCCAGCGACCCCGACACACAGGAGGCCCGCGACCTGCTCGACCGGCTCCTGGCACTCAAGGAGCGCGAGGGCCAGGGTTCGTTCCGCATGCTCCGCGAGTGGTTCCCCGGATGACAGGCTCGCACCGTCCAGGCCAATGGAAAGGACCGTCGGATGATGTCGCTCCTCACTCTCGCCATCGGAATGACCCTGTTCGGACTGTTCTACTCGCTGGTGATCGCCTGCGATCGCCTCTGAGACCGACCGATCCATCGGAGTTTCTCATGATCTACCTGACCGGGCTGCTGACTGTCGCCGCCCTCGTGTACCTCGGGTACGTGATGATCCGCCCCGAGCGGTTCTGAACCCGTTTCGCTCTTGCTCTTGCTCTTGCTCTCGACCTGGACTGGAGGCCGTCAAGTGGACTGGCTGCTGTTGCACCCGTTCTGGGCGATCGGGTTGCCGATCGCGGCGTCGCTGCCCCTGGGGTGGCTGATGTGGAAGGCCCTCGACCCGCCGCCCGGCCGAATCGGCCGCGGCATCGACGCCATCCCCATCGGATTGCTTCGACTCTTCGGGCACCGCGAGCCCGTGGAGATGGGCTGGAAGCGTTATGCGCTCGCGCTCCTGACCTTCAACGCCGCCCTGTTTGTCCTGTCGTTCACCGTGCTCTGGGCGCAGGCCTGGCTGCCGCTCAATCCCGACGGCAAGGGGCCGCTCACGTCGCTCGGCTACAAGGACCCCTCCGGGACCGAGCACAAGGACGCCGACACCGCGGTGATCTTCAACACCGTCTGCTCGTTCGTGACCAACACGAATCTCCAGCACTACTCGGGCGAGCAGCATCTGTCGTACTTCAGCCAGCTCGGCGGGATCGTCTGGCTCCAGTTCGTCACCCCGGCGTGCGGGCTGGCCGTGATGCTCGCCGTGATCCGCGGCCTGCGCGGTCAGAAGCAACTGGGCGACTTCTACCTCGACACCGCGCGGAGCCTGCTCTTCGTGCTCCTGCCGCTCGCGGTGATCGTCGCCGTGCTCCTGGTCGCGACCGGGATGCCGATGACCTTCCAGGGCGCGGCGAAGGCGGTGACGCTCGAGGGGGGCATTCAGACGATCGCGAGGGGCCCGGTCGCCGCGGAGGTCGCCATCAAGCAGCTCGGCACCAACGGCGGCGGCTACTTCGGCCCCAATTCAACGCACCCGTTCGAGAACCCGAATGCCTGGAGCAATCTGCTCGAGGTCGTCTCGATCATCGTCATCCCGATGGCCTGCGTCGTGATGTTCGGCCTGATGATCCGCGACCGGGCGCACGCGGCGGTCGTCTTCGGCGTGATGGCGACCCTGCTGATCGTCGGAGCCGCGATCGCCATCTGGGCCGAGCTCCAGCCGAGCCCCGCCACGGCCGGCCAGCCCGTGGCGCAGGGCGCCAACATGGAGGGTAAGGAGGTCCGCCACGGACCGGTTGCCTCGGCAACCTGGTCGGCGATCACGACGGCCACGTCGAACGGCTCGGTCAACGCCATGCACGACAGTTTTCAGCCGCTGGGCGGGGTCGTGCCGATGTCGCTGATGATGCTCAACGTGGATTTCAGCGGCATCGGCGCCGGGTTCCTGAACATGCTGATGTACGTGATCACCGCCGTGTTTCTTGCCGGGCTGATGTTCTGCCGCACTCCCTAGTTC
>JAKAUH010000417.1 GCA_021818605.1 Planctomycetota bacterium | reverse complement strand
ACAGGCCGCCCACCTGGGGGCGAAGGAAGGGAAGAAAAGCCTGGAGCTGGTCGTCTTCTGGGGGAAAGATACGTGGCAGGCGTGGCGGCTCGACGGCAAGAAGACGGCGGAGAACCCGGACCGGCCGCAGTGATCCGCCGGTCCGCATCGGCCTTCCTCGCTTGACGGGCGGCCAGCCCAAGGCTACGATGTTGCGACATTTGAGGTTAGGTCGATTGGCGCCGCGGCGCGCTTCGAGCGCGCAAACCTGCGGGGGCCTGGGGCGATCGGCGATTGCCGTGGGCACGGGCGGGTGTCTGGATCGGCGCCCTGCGGGTCGCCGTCTGGATGCGTTGGCCCAGCCGGCTGAAGGCTGTGGCTGTCGACCGATCGGGCCGCGGGCCGCCGATCAAGGGTCCGTCGCGCCAATCGAGGTGGGAACCATTGCCGATGCATCCATTCGAAGAGTTCGGCGGGATCGTCCGGATCGACGAGCCGATGGCTCATCGGGTCTGGTTCCGACTGGGAGGACCGGCTGCTTATTTCGCCAGCCCACGGAAGCTTGAGGAACTGGTCGGTCTGCTCCGCCGTTGCCGAGAGGCCGGCATCGCCTTCAAGATTCTTGGCGGAGGGTCGAATGTCCTCGTGCGCGACGAGGGTGTCGACGCACTGGTGATCCTGCTGGAGAGCCCGTTCTTCGCCGATGTGAAGGTCCGCGACAACATCGTCGAGGCGGGCGCGGCCGTTCCTTTGACAGCGCTCATCTCGCAATCCGCCCGGGCCGGGCTGGCGGGCCTTGAGATCCTCACCGGGATCCCTGGCACTGTCGGCGGGGCGCTGCGGGGCAACGCCGGCGGGCGGCAAGGGGCGATCGGCCAGTTCGTCCGCCGGGCCACGGTGCTCGACCCGGCCGATGAGGTCCAGGTGCGCGAGCGCGACGACCTGAGCTTCGCCAATCGCGAGTCGAACCTCGACGAGCCCGTCATCCTCTCGGCCGAGTTCGAGCTCGAGCCCGAGGACCCTGAGTCGGTCGTCCGACGGATGCGGCGGATCTGGATCATCAAGAAGGAGAACCAGCCGTACGGGCACCAGCTCTCGGGCTGCATCTTCAAGAATCCCTCGCCCGAGGTCTCGGCCGGCGCCCTGATCGACCAGGCCGGGTTGAAGGGCACGGTGCTGGGCGGCGCCGAGGTCTCGGATCGCCACGCCAACTTCATCGTCGCCCACCCCGGAGCGAAGGCGGCCGATGTCCTCCAGCTCATCGACCGCATTCGCCAGCGGGTCTGGCAACAGTTCGGTTACGAGTTGGAACTTCAGATCCAGATCTGGTAGGATTCGCCGCTTCGGGCGTCGAGGGACCGACGGCCGGCCGATTCGGGATGGGACGGGCCTGGCAGGGAGGATCTCAAGGCGATGGAGCAGCGCCAGCCTCCCCGCATTCCGCCGGAGGATCCACGCCTCGCCTCAAAGGCCGCGGGACTTGCCGCCGGCCCCCCGTCAGGTTCAGGCCCGCTCGCCCTGCCACCGCCATCGCCGGCACAACGCCGGCCCGCGTTCCCGCGCCGGCGGCTGCTCATGGCCGCCGGAATCCTCGGCGGCGGGACTCTTGCGGCGTACGCGGCCCACCGGGCCCGGCCGGCCCTCGATTCGTGGCTCGGCGATGATCCGCGATACCAGATCCCCTTCCGCTCGATCGTCCTCGATCCGCCGCCGCCCGACTGGTATCGTGGCGGTGCGCCAGCCTTCCTCGACGACGTCAGGCGCCGGTCGGGTATGCCCGATCCGGTCCCATTGCTGAAGCTCAAACCGGGCGAGCTGGTCAACGCCTTCCGCCAGAGCCCCTGGACCGAGGCCGTCCGGATCGAGTATCCGCCCGGAGGCGCGGTTGCCCACGTCCGGTTTCGTGAGCCCGCCGCGGTCGTGGTCACCGACGAGAAATCATCCTTCCTGATCGACGGCTCCGCCGTGATCCTCCCACCGGAGGACCTCGATCGCAATCTCGAAACGTTCGAGGCACAGCAGGGTCTTATTCGTATCATGGGGGCATGGCTCGCGGCACCCGCTCGCTCGACACCGGGCCTGATCTGGGAACCCCGCGCCGGCGTGCACGAAAACGCCCCGGGCAACACGCTCATCCCCGATGCTGCCAGTCTTGCCCGATTTCTCCGCCACAAGAGCCGGACAGAGGTGGCCGGTTCCGCCCAGGCGAGACGGTTCCGTGTGACTCTTATCAACCCCATGGACCCTGACGAACGCGGCCTCTTCCTCTACATTAACAATTCAATCTGGGTACTCTGGGGGTCTGCTCCAGGGAAGGAGACAGCAGGAAGTCCGACCGCCGAGGAAAAATGGGAAAAGCTGCTGGAATGGCAGCGAACCGAACCTCGGCGTGAGTTGCCTCCGCACGATTACTGGGAGATCACGGCCGTCGGGTTGAAGCAGCAGCGAGGGAAGCCGCGGCTGGATACGACGCGGGTTGTGAGGCCGGCGCGGGATGGTGAGGCGATTCGCGCGAAGGGCTCGGGACATTGAGCATTCTGGGTGTCCCGTTGTCGACAGGGAGCCGGCGTGCCCGCGGGTCGCGGTGTACGGGTGCCGGCGAACCAACGTCATGCGTCCGCATCCGCGTCCTCGCGAGAACCTCAGGAGAGGGAGCCGGATTCCATGCCCACCCGACTTGGCCCGTCGTGGTTGAATCGCGTCACGCAGCTCGCCGGGCCGACACACGCCGGCCGGCTGGGGCGTTTTTCGCTCCTGGTGGATAAGATCAACGCCATGGAGCCGGAGCTCGAGGGCCTGTCGGACGACGAGCTGAAGGCACGGGCGCACCAGGTCCGGCTGAAGGCGAGGCAGGGGGATTCGCTCAGCACCCTGCTGGTCGAGGCCTTTGCGCTGGTGCGCGAGGCAGCCAAGCGGGCGATCGGCCAGCGGCACTTCGACGTGCAGATCGTCGGCAGCATCGCGATCCACAACCGCAACATCTCCGAGCTCGAGACGGGCGAGGGGAAGACGCTGGTCGCCACGATGCCGGCGTTCCTGAATGCGCTGCCGGGCAAGGGCGTGCACGTCATCACGGTGAATGACTATCTCGCCCGCCGCGACGCCGAGTGGATGAGCCCGGTCTACAAGATGCTGGGGCTGACGGTCGGCTGCATCCAGACCGGGCAGACCGACGGCGAGCGTCGGGCGGCGTACAACTGCGACATCACCTACGGCACGGCCAAGGAGCTGGGCTTCGACTTCCTCCGCGACGAGCTGAAACGGCTCAAGATGGGCGGAGACGGGCACCGCAAGACGTTCGAGCAGGTGTATCTCGGCCGGGGCGAGCAGCTCGAGGGGGAGAAGCCCGTCCAGAGGCTGCACTACTTCGCCATGGTGGACGAGGCCGACAGCATCCTGATCGACGAGGCGAGGACGCCGCTCATCATCGGGGCCAACAACCAGCCGACGCAGGAGGAGGCCTCGGCCTACTACGGCGCCGACCAGCTCGCCGCGACCCTGGTACGGGTCAAGGACTACAAATATGACCCGATGGAGCGCAAGGCCGAGCTCTCCGCGGCCGGGCGGCGGAAGGTCCAGGCGGTCGCGGCGCATTCGGCGTTCGTGACGCTCACCGTGGACGGTCTTTACGAGTACGTCGAGCGCGCCCTGCGCGCTCAGATCGCCTACCTGCGCGATCGGGATTACGTCGTGGTGGATGGCGAGGTCGTGATCGTCGATGAGTTCACGGGCCGCTTGATGCCCGGCCGGCAGTGGCAGGACGGCCTGCACCAGGCGATCCAGGCGAAGGAAAAGCTGGAGATCACGCTCGAGACCATCACCGCGGCACGGGTGACGGTGCAGGACTTTTTCAAGCGATACCACAAGCTCGCCGGGATGACCGGCACGGCCTCGACCGACGCGGCCGAGCTGCGGCGGATCTACAAGGTCGGCGTGTTCACCGTCCCCACCAACCGCCCCGGCCGTCGAACCTGGCTGCCTGACCGCGTCTTCTCAACCGAGGAAGAGAAATTCCGCGCGGTGGCCGACCAGATTGTCGAGTGGAACCGGATCGGAGCGCCGGTGCTGGTCGGCACGCGGTCGATTGAGAAGTCCGAAAAGCTCAGCCAGTTATTGAGCGCGGCCGGAATCGAACACCAGATCCTCAACGCGAAGAACCACGAGATCGAGGCCCAGATCGTCGCGCAGGCCGGGCAGAAAGGTCGAGTCACGGTCGCGACCAACATGGCCGGCCGCGGTACCGACATCAAGCTGGGCGACGGCGTCGCCGAGGTCGGCGGCTTGCACGTCATCGGCACCGAGCGGCACGAATCGCGGCGGATCGACCGGCAGCTCGCCGGGCGCTGCGCGCGGCAGGGCGACCCGGGGCTGGCGCAGTTCTTCGTCTCGCTCGAGGACGAGATCGTCGAGGCGTTCGGCGAAAAGCCGGCGGCCCGGCTGCGACGGCGGTATCGCGACAGCGGCGAGCTGACGAGCGTCTACTGGCGTCGCGTGATGCGCGCGGCCCAGCACAAAAAGGAGCGGCAGCACTTCCGCGACCGCAAACTCCTGATGCACTACGAGAAGCAGCGCGCTGAGATGCGGCGGAACATGGGGCTCAACCCGGTGCTCGGCTGAGAGAGTCCGACCGAAAGCCGGGGGTGCTCTCTCATCTCAGCCTCTTGCGGACGATGCCCTCGTACCGTCGCACGGCCTGGTCGAGCCGGTCGAGCGGGCCGAAGACCGACGCGGCGTAGGCGCTTCGGTTGAGCTTGCCGCCGGGTTTGGGCATGCCGGCGAGGTACTTGCGGAACTTCGGCAGCCAGGCAGGCTGGCGAAGCAGCATGTGGACCAGCAGCCAGCTCTCGGCATAGGCGAGCTGCACGACGTCGGGGTTGGGGTCGTCGAACACGCAGTCGTCGCCGATCAGCTTGCTGACTGGAATCCACGGCACCCGATTGGCAGCGGCCTGGTCGATGGCGGCGAGCCGGGGCCGGTTGACCATGCCAAACGCCTTGCGGCGGTTCGTTGTGACCCAGAGCTCGCCGTAGGTCGCGATCCCCTCGCTGATCGCCGTGGGCCAGTCAGCCTGAGCCGAGAGCAAGCCGGTATTGAAGCTCAGCAGGTGGATCGTTTCGTGTACGAGCGTGAACGTGTTGATCCGGGTGGCGCTCCTGGCCAGCTCACCCTGCTCGGGGCGGAAATCGAAGACGATCAAGCGATTGGCGTCGATTTCGTACCGGCCCCCTTCGAGCTTCTGGGCCTTCTTACTGAAGGCGGCGTAGTCGCCAGCATCCTTGAGCACGACGACCGTCATCCGCCGCGCCGGCAGGGCGACCTTCTTGAAGTCGCGCTCGCGGAAGGCTCGCATGAAGTCGTCCGCGATCATCTCGCAGAGGTGAAGCGCCTCGGCGCGGTAGCCGGCGGGGGTGTTGCCAACGCCAAGGAAGTGCTCGGTCGAGCTCGCATCAAATGGCCCCAATCCCACCTCGCGGGCCCGGGCCTCGATGGTCTCCACGAGTTTCTGCTCGTCGGGCCGCAGCGCGATTCGCGACGCCGACTGGCCGGTCGCGACGCGGGCCAGCCCGGGCACGGCCAGGAGGGCCAGTCCGCGCTCCAGCCATCGGCGGCGGGTCATCGTCCGGGGCGGTGGCCCGGGATAGGTCGCCTCGGTCTCTTCCGCTCGCGCTCGTCGTCGCATCGCCGAGCCCTCCCCGGTTCACCCGCGTTGTTCCGGCCGTCCTCGATCTCAACTCGAATTATAACAAACGAATCCGTGCGGGTCCTGGGCGTTGATTTTCGCCGAAATTCACCTATAAGCTGTCTAATAGCTAGACCTTACGATCTGGGGTTTTGGGAGGATTGCACTCATGCGCACGGCATTGTGGGCCAGCCTGACCCTGGCACTGATGTTCGGAGATCGCGTTGCGTGGGGCCAGTCGTCGGTTGAGAAGAGCAACCACTGGCGGACGATCTTCGACGGCAAGAGCCTCGACGGCTGGGAACACGTCGGTCCTGGCAAGATGGTCCTTCAGGACGGCGTGATGCGCACCGAGGGGGGCATGGGCCTGCTCTGGTACACCAAGGAGAAGTTCGGCGACTGCGTGGTCCGCGTGGTTTACCGGACGAAAGACAAGCGGGCGAATTCGGGCGTGTACGTCCGGATCGCGGACCGGCCGAAGGATCCGTGGTACGCGGTGCATCACGGGTACGAGGTGCAAATCTGCGACGCCGACGACGAGTATCACGGCACCGGCGCGATCTACTCGTTATCGAAGTACACGGCCCGGCCGGTGCATCCTCCAGGCGAGTGGAACACGATGGACATCATGTTGCGCGGCGAGGAGATCCTCGTGCTGATCAACGGCGGCGAGGTGAACGACTACAATCCGAAGACGGCGGAGGTGCCCAAACGCACGAAGGACTATGAGCCGGAGCGTGGACCGCGGCCGACCTCCGGTTACATCGGACTCCAGAACCACGGCGACGTGTCGAATGGTGCCGCGGTCGAATTCAAGGAGGTGAGCGTCCGCCCGCTCGGCCCCGATGACAGGCCGAAGCGGTGAGGCGGCGGAATCGACCTGCGCGGCGGGTTTCGTGATGGTCACCCGGACCCACCCCGCCCCGCCCCGCGGGGACAAGATGTCTTGAGCGAAACGTCGCCAGCCGTTATGGTACGGTCACACTCCGTCGGATCCACCCGAGGAACCACCTCGGCCGCGGCGATCACGGCCTCAAGGATGATGCCCCATGCTCCGACCCGATACACAGAACCTGCCCCTGGCGCGTCGGCTTCGCCTGCTGGTCAAGTACCTGATGTTCCCGGGCACCAACTGGGTCAGCCGCGACAAGTCGAAGCTGACCCAGATGTTTCTGACCGGCACGCCCGAAAATCCGGTGCGCACCCTCGACTGCGGCTGCGGCAACGCCTACTTCGCCCACAAGGCGCTTCAGCGCCACGCGCGTTGCGAGATCGG
>JAKAUH010000816.1 GCA_021818605.1 Planctomycetota bacterium | reverse complement strand
GGACTGAGCTTGACCGAGGTGGCCGAGCGATCGGGACTCACACGGGCCATGATCAGCAAGCTGGAGAACGGCCGCAATCCGAACCCGACGATCGATACCCTGTCCCGCTACGCCATGGCGGTGGGCATGGAATTGAAGCTCGGCGCCGCGCCGATGCAGGCCGATGACGCGGGCTGAGCGTCGGCACCTCGCCGGCCGTTCTTTCGGCAACCGCGACGAGATCATCCCCCGCATTGAAGACTGGAACACCCCGCCCGAGGTCGCCCCGCCGACCTTCGCCGAGATCCGCCGCCGGATGATGCTCGAGGCCTGCAAGTGGGACCCGCAGGTCGGCGACGGGTCCACGCTCGCGCCCTTCCCGATCGTGCTGCCGGCAGAGGTTGCGGAAGACCTCGCCCGGCTGGCCGAGCGGCTGGCGGCCGAGGCGCTGGCGGCCGAGCGCGTGCTCATCGAATCACCCGATCTCCTGGCGCGGCTCGGGCTGCCTCGGGCCGTGCGTCGGGCACTGTCCGCCCCCGCCGATCCGACCCCGGCGGCGGCCCGCGTGGTCCGGTTCGACTTTCACCCGACGCCCGATGGCTGGCGGATCTCCGAGGCGAACGCCGACGTGCCCGGCGGGTATTGCGAGTCGTCGCTGTTTCCCCGCCTGATGGCCGGGCATTTTCCCGGCACCCGCCCGGCCGGCGACCCGGCCGCCGCACTGGCCGACGCGATCCTCGTAGCGATTGGACGGCCCGGGACCGTCGGCTTGCTGTCGGCCTCGGGCTACATGGAGGACCACCAGGTCGTCGCGTTCCTGGCGCGGGTGCTGACGGGTCGCGGCTGCGACGCGGTGCGGACGGATCCCCGGCAGATCGCCTGGCGCGACCGCCGCGCGAGCCTCGCCGGCCCCGACGGGTCGCCTCTCGCGCTCGACGCGATCGTCCGGTTCTACCAGGGCGAGTGGCTGGCGGGCACGTCGACGCGCCAGGGTTGGCCGGCGTTCTTCCGCGGCGGGAGGACGCCCGTGTGCAACCCCGGCACGGCGATGACGATCGAGTCCAAGCGGTTCCCGCTGACGTGGGACCGGCTCGGGCTCGACCTGCCGACGTGGCGGACCCTCGTGCCCGAGACGATCGACCCCCGCCGACTGGGCCGCCGGCCGGGGCCTGGCTGGGTGCTGAAGGCGGCCTGCGGAAATACGGGCGACACCGTCGCGTTCTCGGACGACGCTGACGGTCCCCGATGGCGGCGTGCCGCGCGAGCGGCCCGGCTGCGGCCGTCGCGCTGGGTCGCGCAGCGACGATTCGAAACGCTGGCCATCCCAACGCCCCGCGGCCCGCGGTATCCTTGCCTGGGCGTGTACACGGTCGACGGCCGCGCGGCGGGGATCTTCGGCCGCCTGGGCCGCGGCCCGCTGATCGATTTCGCCGCGACCGAGGCGGCCGTGCTGGTGAAGGTGGAACCCGGTATCAATGACGTCTCCTGAGTGAGGACCACGCCATGGAGCCCCGCGACATCTTCGAGGCCTGGGCACCAGAGGGCGGCGCCTGGTCGCCGTGGGTCAAGCCCGTGTTGTTCGCCCACCTGCCCGTTGCGTTCCGGGGCCCCGCGCCGCCGCCATCCGAGATCCACGGCGACCCGATCCTGGTGCCGTCGGGCGCCACAGACACCGCGATCGTGATCGACCTGCCGGGCGTCGAGTCGATCGCGGCGGGGCTGGACCTGGTCCGGCTGGGCTTTCGCCCGGTGCCGCTGTTCAACGGCTGCCCCGCGACGATGATCCAGGGCCGAGCCTACGACGAGGTCGTGCCGACCGGCCCCCTGATCGCCGCGCTGGCGGACGGCACGAAACGGCTGGCGACGACCCCACTGCCCCTCGACGCGCCGCCGGCGTTCCTGCTCGACGCCGATCGGATGAGCAGCAAACGCCGGGACCTGCGGCCCGAGTTCGACAACCGCTGGGTGGTCTTCACGACCGACTTCCCCTCCGCCAGCCTGTTGAAGGACCGAGGAATCACGGCCGTGCTCGTGGTGCACAACGGGCGGCTGGGCGACGACCTCGTCGATGTGCTGCGCCTGTGGCAGCAGGATGGGATCACGCTGACGCACGACGACCTGGCGCGGTCGAGTGAGCCTCAGCCGCTGACCTTGCCCTCACGATGGTGGACGAACCTCGCGCGGGCGGCGAGACGCCTCTGGTACGCGATGAGCCTCTGGCGCAATCACGATGGTGGGTTCGGCGGGCTGCTCCTCGAAGGGACCGCGGCGGGAGGGTGAGATGTCGAGTGGAGGAACCTTGGTGCGTTGGTGCGAGGTTTGCTGTCTTGATGTTTACAGAGGACCTGGACTTCTGGTAGACCGTTGCAGCGGCATGCCGCCCGCGACAAGAATGGATGACAGTGGAGATGCAACCCGAATGGGCACGCCCTCGAACGGGGCTGTCCTGGAGCTGTCAGCATGGCAACCGCCTGCCATTCCAAGCTGGATTCCTCCGGCGCCGAGAATTCGGCCGACGCCGGCATCGGGTCCGCAGGCGGCGATCGAACTCCGGAGAGGCAGACCGGTCCGACGGGGGATTCCTGGTCCCCGGCAAGCCTGTACCGCTACCACCGCGCCGGCAACATGGTGCTGGCTGCCGGGATTATTGGAATCCTGGCAGCACAACTGTCGGCGGTGGCGCCGCCCTGGGTTGGCTTTCTGGTCTTTGCCCTGCCCGTTTCACTCGCAACGGCAACAATTCAAGCGATGCAAGATGCACGACGAAGTGCCGGCGGTGTCCCGCGAATCCGATAGGTCCAGATGGCAGGCGATTTCACAGATACCGCGCTACATCCTGGGCCAACTGGCTTATCTCTCGATCCATGGGATGCCGGCCGCCCTGATCGGAGCGATCTTCTGCTACGCCGGACAACTCCTCGGCCGCCCGCACTCCGAGCTTGCCGTGCTGTTCGCGATCGGGGCCGGGTGCTGGTGTACCTACCTGTCGTTCAAGTTTGAGCCGGATCATGTCGTCGAACGGATGAGCAAGCGGTGGGATCGCTGGGCACAGAGTGGCCTGATCACGAAGGCCCAGCTCAAGGAGTTCAAGAAGGAATTGATGGAGTGGTATCAGAAGGAGACGTTCAGGTCCCTTCCCCAGGGAGGCCGACTTCCGCCGCTCACATCCGAGCCCCCGCCGAATCCGAGACCGCGGAAGAAGTAAACGACCACGGGGTCCTTGCATGACGCTCGCGGCATCAGCGGCCTGCGATCCGGCCAGCCGACAAGGCTTGAGCGTCGGGCAAGCATGCCCGACCGACTTCAATTCCACACGAAGAGCCGCCGACCCAATGCCCCCGATCCGCCGTCGCCGCTTCCACCGCGCGGCCTTCGCCGCCGCCGGGATCTACAACATCGCCTGGGGCCTCTGGAGCGCCCTGGATCCCCAGTGGCTGTTCCGCTTCGCGGGCCTGCCGCCGCTGAATCACCCGGCGATCTTCTCATGCCTGGCGATGGTGATCGGACTCTACGGGGTCCTCTACCTGAACATCGCCCGGGCTCCCGAACACGGCTGGCTGATCGCGGCCGTCGGGCTGACGGGCAAGATCCTCGGCCCGATCGGCCTGGCGGACCTGATCGCCCGCGGCGTCTGGCCGGCGTCAACGATCGTGCTTTGCCTCACGAATGACCTGATCTGGTGGATCCCGTTCGGGCTGTATTTGTGGGATGCCTGGCCGTTCGTGGCACGCCGGGACGGCCATCCTCACGCCACGGGGCGCGCCGGCGACGGCGCGACGACGTGATTCAGCGCGCGGGCCGTCCAGATGTCGCTGGCGCACCACAGGTCGTTGGCCGAGGCGAAGTCGATCGCGATCCGGTCGAAGTCGGCCGGGGTGAAGCCCTCGACAAGGCTCGCCAGCGCCACGCGGATCACGACGCCGTGGGCAATCACGGCGATCGTCTGGCCCGCGTGCCGCGCCGCCAGGTCCTGGAGGATCGGCACGACACGGCGGCGGATGTCGGTGAACGACTCGCCACCGGGATGCGCGGCGTCGAGGTCGCCGGCGATCCAGCGCGTTTTGGTCTCGGCATACGTTGCCCAGCCCTCCTCGCGCGAGACTCCGCTGAGGCTTCCGATCCGGCGCTCGTGCAGCTCGGGGATGACAACGGGCGCGAGCCCGCAGGCGCGACCGACAGCGGCGGCCGTGTCGCGGGCACGCCGCATGCCCGAGCAATACACGGCCGTCGGCCGGGCCTCGGCCAGCCATCGGCCGAGTTCCTCGGCTTGCGAGTGGCCGCGGGCGCTCAGGTCGATGTCCGACTCGGCGCCGTGGAACAGGTCGGGGGCCGAGGTCTCGGCATGGCGGGCCAGGAGGATGCGGGTGCCCTGCGCCTTCATCTCGCCGTTCGTCGTCACGCGGTCCTCCCGATGGACCGGGCACGCCGGGACGAGCGGGGACGGGGTCCGGATCCGGGGGGCGAACCGTCCGCCTCGCCGGGACCGGCCAGGCAGGCGGCGAGTCGCTTGCGCCAGTGGGCAGGGTCGGCCTCGATCTCCGAGAGCAACCGGCAGGCCAGCGGGCTCGGCGGACGCAGCCCCTGCTCCCACGACTGGATGGTCGACGCATCGGCGCCGAGGAACGCCGCGAAGGCGGCCTGGCTCATCGCGAGGACGTCCCTCACGCGGCGTACCCCCTCGCCATCGTATTCCGGCGGCGGGGCGATCTTGCAGGTCCGGACGGTAAACCGCGACTCCAGCGGCTCGCCCGAACGCAACACATCGAGGAACTCGCGCAGGCCATCGACCATCTCATCGCTCTTACCAGGGCCTTCGTTGACGGCCCCGCCCGGCGTTCTGAGGTTCTTCATTGCGATGATCTTGCGCCTATCGGTTCGGATCGAGCTCGGGCATCGCCAAGAATTCCCGGCCGTCAGATCGTACGACCTGGTCGTACACAAAGCAAGACGACCTACCTCCCAAACCCGCTTGCCTGCCGGACCAGATTCGCCGAAGATAGGGGTTCCACGAGCACGATGCCTCTGGTCCGCGGCGTGGCGGCCGTGTAAGCTGTTGAGTCCGGTGATCTTCCCGCGGCGATCCGGTCGGCCGACGTCACATCGTGGGGTGCTCTCCTTCGCCGGGCCTATTCTGGACGAACGGCGTGCCGCGGGACCGAAGTTCGGCGCGCCGCGGATCGACTTTCGGGCGGGGCCGGTGAGCACCGCGGGCGCCCGCGAATGAGAGATCGGATCGGCCGATCAGCGATCGAGTCACAGTGCCAGGCAAATTGGAGCGGAGCAGAGCCGTGGAGAGCAGCGGAGCGTCAGGAGTCATGGACCTACCGGGTGAGCCTCACAAGTACCACGCCATCCTCCTGTTCGGGATGCCCGGCAGCGGCAAGGGAACCCAGGGGACGATCCTCGACGGACTGCCCAGCCTCATCCACGTTTCAATGGGCGACATCTTCCGGAAGACGCCCCGGCACGGGAAGTTCGGCATGGAGATCGAGAAATACACGTCGCAGGGCCTGATGGTGCCCGACGACCTGACCGTGCGGATGTTCCAGAAGCACCTGCTCATCATGGAGATGCAGGAGCTGCTCTTGCCCAACGTGCACACCTTGCTCCTCGACGGGCTGCCACGCAACTACGCGCAGGCCGAGCGGCTGGACGACACCCTCAATGTCATCCAGATCTTCCATCTGAAGATCACCGATCTCCAGCAGGCAATCGAACGGCTGCGCGCCCGCGCCCTGAGAGAAAACCGGCTCGACGACATGAGCGACGACGTGATCCACCGCCGGCTCCAGACCTACTACGACGAAACGTTCAAGACCTTGAGCTTCTACAAGAGCGATCTGATCTGCGACATCGACGCCAGCCGGCGTGCCGTGGACGTGCTCCGCGACATCGTCAACCGGCTGGCCGAGATTTTGCCGAAGCGCTGACAGCTCGTGAAGGAATCGAGTCCAGGGAGCGGTAAGAAGAGAGTAAACCGAAGCAAGAAGCATCACCACACTTTCTGCGGCTTCGCTCCCGGTTCTCCGCTCCTTTCCCGCGATTCTGTCACAGGCTCCGAGGCAGCCGGAGAGGGGCATTCGGCCCGCGCCTGGCGCCACCCCAGATCCGCGCGTCGTCGACGCGCGGGCCGCCGGGGCTCCGGACGGGCGAACGAACGACCGCAACGAACGCGACGCGACGCGACGCGACCCTTGCAGCCATGACGACGCAGGAGACGCCCGACTCATGTCGACAGCCACGATCCCCGGCGACGAGCCCAACGGCCGGACGAACCCGCAGGAGGCCGGTGCGTTCCGGCCGTATGTTCCGGCCGGCGAGGAGCCGCCCGAGCTAACCCTGGGGCCGGTGCTCATCGGCTCGCTTTTGGGGATCATCTTCGGCGCGTCGTCGCTGTACCTGTTCCTCAAGGTGGGGATGACGGTCTCGGCGTCGATCCCGGTCGCCGTGCTGTCGATCACGATCTTCCGCGGCCTGGCGCGTGCTTTCGGCATCCGCCGGGCGACGATCCTGGAAAACAACATCGTGCAGACGGCCGGCTCGGCGGGCGAGTCGATCGCCTTCGGCGTGGGTGCCACGATGCCCGCGCTGATTCTGCTGGGCTACGAGATGGAGTGGACCCGCGTGATGCTCGTGGCCGTGCTGGGCGGGCTGCTGGGCATCCTGATGATGATCCCGCTGCGGCGGGTGTTCATCGTCCGGCAGCACGGGGTGCTCCCCTATCCCGAGGGGACCGCGTGCGCCAAGGTGCTGGTCGTCGGCGAGCAGGGCGGCTCGAACGCGCGCACCGTGTTTCTGGGCTTCGGCGTCGGGTTCCTGTATCAGCTCATGATGCAGGCGATGCGGCTGTGGTCGGAGGGCTGGGAACGGCTGATCACGGGCATCCAGGGCTACAACAAGGCGCAGGTCTCGCTCGAGCCCTCGCCGATGCTGCTGGGCGTCGGCTACATCATCGGGCCCCGGATCGCG
>JAKAUH010000683.1 GCA_021818605.1 Planctomycetota bacterium | reverse complement strand
CGCGGATTCCGGCGCGTGCTGCTGGCGAAGATCGTCTCATGGTCGGCTCGTAGCTGGTGGGGCCGGTGATCGATGGGCTGCGGCGACCGAGGTTGTCCCGGCCGTGGCTTCTGGGGGGCCGCGATGGAGCCGGGCGTTCGCCCAGATCACGCGATCGCCGGTGTCCTCGTCGGGCCCGAAATCCACGACGAGCCGGAGCTGGTCGGCCCCCGCGACGGGCAGGGAGAGCCAGACCGGCGGGGCGTCGGCGCGGAGGTCGGGATTGGCATAGAGCTCCTTGCCGTCGGCGAACACGCGGCAATCGACGCGGCCCTTCTTGCCGCCCGAGGCGTCGAAACCGACGAGGGCCTCGAAGGTGGTATAGCGGCGGTCGAGATCGTAGGTCAGGACCGAGCGGGAGTGGACCGCCAGGCCCTTCTCGATCCGCTGGTCGCCGAGCTTCAGCGGCGATCCGTCGAGCGCGACGTCCTTGCGGTAGGGACTCTTGCGGCCGAAGTACGGGGTCTCCTCCACCTTGCTCGGCTCGAGGTCCGAAAGATAGGCCATCTGGCCCCCGCGGAAGCGGACGCTGCGGATCTCGGCCGACGGCAGCTTCACGACCTGGCCCCAGGGGGTCACGACCTGCCACTTGTCTCCCTCGATCTTGACCCAGCGGCCCGAGAGGACAAGTCCGCCGGGAAGCGTGAACGTCCCCCTCACCTCGGTCGGAGGCCTGGGCGCGGGTCGGGCCGCGAGGACGAACCCCTCGACCTGTTTGAGCGCCAGGGTCCGGCTCTTGCCTCGGTAGGCGAACGTCACCTTGTTCCCCTTCGCCGCCTCGACGACGCCCCCGATGGCCACGACGTCGCCGTCCTTCGCGCGGGCCAGAAGCAGGTCCTCGGCCCCCGGGGTCTTGAGGCGTTTGGCGAACGACTCGGTCATCTCCTTATGCTCGGCCATGCCCATGTACACGCCGAGGACGCGGGCCAGCGGCACATCGATCCGTTCCTGCCACGTGGTCGTCAGCGTCAGCGCGTCGGCGCCGATGGCCTCGAGCTTGCCGAAGAGCTGCTCGTCCTCCGCAAGATAGACGCGGGCATCGAGCGACTGCGATGGAGCCGCCGGGTCGAACTTCAGCCTCGGGTTGGTGTGTTCGGTCGCCTGGGCCTGGATGTTGGCGTTCTGGCCGTCGGCATACATCAGGTTGATCATCAACGGCCGGTTATGGCAATCGCCGTCGGGCGGTTCCAGAAAGAGGTCCGCCCATGGCTCCTTTCCGGCGCGGCGCAGGCTGACGGGCCACGCCTGCGTTCCGGTCGTGTCGAGTTGCCACATGGCCTGCCCGGTGTCCGTCGGGCACTGGATCATGATCTGCCGGATTTCCGCGTCGTGCAGGCCGGAGAGAACGAGATGAATGTCGCGGATGCCGTTGGGTTTGGGCTCGACCCTGGGCATCCTCGGCATGGGCACCGTGCCCGGAGGCGGCGCCGAGAGGTCGTCACCGGCTCCCTTCTTCTCGTCCTTGATGCCCCTGGCTTTGGGACCACCTGGACCTGTGGCATCCACATTGGGCTGACCGGCGAACCGGACTGCGAGGTTCGACGACCGCTCGAAGACGATCGTCTCCACCTCGTCGAGCGGGAGCCGCGCCTTGATCCTCGGCCCAGGATTGACCTGCGCTCCTGGGGGCGCGGCGAAGACCTGATCGGGAAGCTCCGGGATCATCCGGCCGTTGACGCGGCGTCTCAGGCCGGCCACGGGGTCCGTGAAGACGTCGTCGGGCAATTCCGGGGTGGCCGTCGTGGTCGCAGGAGCGACGCGACGCGGCTGGGGCATTTCAGCCACGGTGAGGATTCCGCGTTCGAGGGTCGAGGGCTCGCCGTGGATGACGGTGTCGTGGATGGTGCGGATGGCCGTGCCCAGGCCGGTGATCCGGTCGGCGTGGACGATCAGGTCGCGGAACACGACGTCCACCGGCTCGGCCCCGTTCCGGTTGGCGACGAACAGCTTCACGCCGACGAGGTCGGCCGGACCGACGTTGATCTTGCCGATCTCCCGAGGCTGCCTGTCCAGCTCATCGAGGACCTGGAAGCGGATGCTCTGACCCTGCCGGCGGAGCTCCAGGCGGACTCTTTGCCCCCTCGCCGGGAAGGTGTGCCGGACCGGCCTGGCCGGCGCGGGATTGGGATTGCCGAAGGGATTGAACACCCCCCGCCGCCCCATCCTCATCATCGGGTTGATCATCTGAGGCCCTCCCACCGTGGATTTCTCGATGGGACGGTAGACGTCCTTGCCGTCGGGCTCAATCTCGCGGAGGAGTGTCGCGTCGGGCTGGTCGATGTTCTGGGTGGCGACCGCGATGCCGATGGCGGCGCCGTCCTCCCGCGCGGGTTTGGGGAGCTTGCGGATCTCCAGGCTCGCGGTGATCGTGCAATCTCCGCCGATCCGAAGCTGCAGTGGCGTCTTCCAGCCGGTTTCAGCCTCACCCGGCTTGAGCGTCACCCGCAGG
The DNA here is from genome assembly GCA_021818605.1 of Planctomycetota bacterium. Taxonomy (GTDB): domain Bacteria; phylum Planctomycetota; class Planctomycetia; order Isosphaerales; family Isosphaeraceae; genus JAKAUH01. The sequence continues at coordinate 4,464 of JAKAUH010000683.1, read as the reverse complement.
CCGTCGGCAAGCCGAGTCAGGGCCTTCGGTTCACCGAAGGTCTCAGCCTCGAGCGCGGCCTGGTCGAACGCCTTCTCGGCCAGCGGCCGGTGATAATCGCCACCGCCGACCGCCCCGACGCCAATCCAGACGATCCACGCAGTCAACATCGCCGCTCCCCTGAACTCCCCGCGGGCCTCCGTCATCACGACTGCCCCGATGCTTCAGAAGTCCTGGATTACGCCGGCAGAAAAGTCGGTCACGCTCTCAGCCTGACTCGCCTTCACTGTCAGGCTGAGAGCCTGACCTACCTGAGGATCTTCCTTGCCGGGGTTACAATGGGGAGAGGCAACTCGAAGAGTCGGTGCCCGTCCCCATTTTGTCAGGGCCTGGCGGCGGCTGTTGCCGGCCTGGCCTTTGCGCCGTCGCCGGCGGTCTTCGCCGACTTCTCCTCGGCCAGTCGGCGGTAATAGCGTTCCAGCACGGTGCGATATTCGGGCGGGAAGCCCTCGGTCATCGACTGGAGGATGCGATCGCGCTCGCGGTCCGACAGCTTGCCCCACCCCTTGCCCAGTTCGGTGGGGTCGGTGAGGTCGCCAATGCCGCCGGTGCCTCGGCTGATCCTCGAGTCATTCATGCCGTTCATCGGCCGGTTCCGCTTGATCCCGGAGCGGCACTGCGAGCACTGCTTCTCGAGCTGGGCGATCAGCTCGTCCAGGTCGTGGACGATCGCTTTTTGCTCGGTCTGGACGGGCATGCCGGTCTGCTTCTTGCCCAGCGAGTCGACCACCTCGCCCATCTTCGTGGCGATGTCGTCGGGCTTGGGGTCGTCCGCGATGGCGGGAGCCGCGCACAGCAAGCCCGCCAGAAGGGCCGCGGCCCCGAAGGTTCGTCGGTTTCGGCTCATGGTTCCCTCGTGATCTGGAGGAAAGGTTCAGGACACACACATGGAATAACCGGGCGTCAGGGCTGTTCAATCCGTTCCGCGACCTTGGACAGGGACTCGCGGAGGTCTTCCTGGGTGGACTCGAGTGCTTCGATCTCGCGGCGGAGCGCCGGGGGGAGCGTTGCCCTGGCGGCGGGACGCGATTTGTCCACGCCAGTGGTGTCGTCGTTGAGGCGCGCCTGGAGGAGGCGAATCGTTTTCAGCTCGGCGATCAGCCGGTTCAGTTCGCGTTCGCGGGCCAGGAGGTCGGAGGGGAGCGGCGCGTCAGCCGGCGGCGGTGTCGTGGGCGGGAGCCGGCGCACGGCCTGGAGCAGGCCGAGCAGGTCCTCCTCGATCCGCTTCTCCATCGCGATGGTGCGGGCCGAGGCATCGGCCTCCTTGAGCCAGCCCTCGACGTCGCGCATCTCGCGCCCGAAGACGCGGAGCGCCGTCGGCAGGGCGATGCCGTACTCGGTCTCCTCGACCAGGGCCAGGAGATGTTCGGTGCGGCCGGCCAGCTCGCCCTCCTTCTGGGCGAGCCCGCCCATGGCGATGGCCGCCGCGCGGGACTTCTTCGCGAGCCGCGGGGCCTGGGCCTCGGTCGACTCGCGGATGTAGGCCTGGGCCTCGTGCATCTCGGTCAGCTCGGTGATGAGCCGGGTGTGCAGCTCGGAGCGGAGCTGGACCAGCAGCTTCTCGGTGGCCTCGGCCAGGTCCTCCTGGGCCCGGGTCAGGATGTCGAGCGCCTTCGACTGCTCGGAAGCGGCGGGATCGGGTGCCGTCCGGGCCAGGTTCTTCTCGGCGTCCTGCATCGAGCTACCCGCCCGGATCAGGTCCTTCTGGAGGGCCACGCCGGAATCGCCCAGGCGGGCCGAGGCGGCGGAGAGGGACTCGGCCGCCTTGCGGGTCCTGAACTGGTCGGCCTCGTGCTTGCCGAACTCCGAGCCAGCCAGGTCGTGCCCGGTCGCGGCGAGCCGCGCGTCGATCGACTTCAGCTCCTCCCGGAGCACGGCCTCGGCCTTTTCCTCGGCGGTGATGGCGCCGGCCAGATCCTTGCGGTCGCGGCCCAACTCGGCCGTGGCCTCGTTCAGGTGAACGTCGGCCTGGCGCAATTTGGATGGCTGATAGTCGGCGAAAACGGGATCCCGGGCCAGGGCGGACGCGGCCTTGCCGATGGCCGCCTCACGGTCGCGCAGCGCTGCCTGCTCGGACTTGCGATCGCCGTCCTTCTCCTTCCTCGCGGCCAGGGCCCGGGTGTCCTCCAGCAGCTTCTTCTGATCGCGGGCGAGTGACTCGAGGTCGGGGCGGCGCGCCGTCAGCTTCTCCCGCGACTTCCGCTGATCGATGGCGAATCGCGACCATCCTAGCTCGCGCCGCTCATCCTTGACGATCCGCTCGAGCTGGCCGAGAGTCTCGCGCATCTGCCGCAGTCGCGCGAGCTTGAGCTGGAAATCGAGATCCTCGGCGAGCAGCACGTCCCGGAGGTGCTGAAGCTTGGCGAGCAGTTCGCGGATCTCGGTCTCCGCCTTCGAGAGCTGGGCCCCCTTGAGCATCCTGTGCGTGTCGCGCATCTGTTCGAGGATCAATTCCTCGCGCGAGAACTTGAGGGCCAGGCGGAGCCGCGAGGCATTCTCTGGCTCGAGGCCGCGGAGGGCCTCGGACAGACGGAACATGCGTTCTTCCAGCTCGGCCATCTGGGCCGCGGCGTTCTCCTGTGTGAAGCCGATGGTCTCGCGATCGGGGACGGCTCCGTCCGGCTTCTTCGGCGCCTGGTCCTTTGTCTCCCTGGCCTCCTTGCCGGCCGACCCGTCGTCATCGAACAGTCCCTCGGCCTTGTCGGCCTTCGGCGCCGCCTGCTGGGCGGACGCCCGTGGGCCGGCGAGGGCGAGGAACAGGATCGCGAGCAGCCCGGCGAGGCCAGCCGCCCGCGATCGAAACTGCGGTCTAGGGCTTGTCCTCATCGAATACCTCCTTCGTGCGCGCCTCGCGGGCGTCCTCGGTGTCCTTGAGCACCTTCTGCTGGATCTTGATGACCTCGGCGACCTGGTTGACGACGTCGACGAAGCTCTCCCACTGCGACATCTGATCGAGGATCGTCTTCATCCTGGCCACGACCTCGCCGTGCAGGCGCCGCGCTTTTTCCACGTCGGCCTGCGCCCGGGACCCGCCGCCGAGCATCTGAAGCACGCCGCGGAGCTGGGTCACCGGCCCGGAGTTGAGCTCGCGGATCGGGTCGATAACTCCCTGCTGGAGCAGCCGGTGCGACTTGGGAGAGCCCACCTCGTTCAGCTTCATCTCCTGGAGCGTGTCGGCGATCCGGCTGGCGACCTGGTCGAGCTGCCGGCTGCCGGTGTGCATGGCCCGCAGGACGTTCGTGTAGTTCTCCGCCGGCGGCGTGCCCGCCAGGAGTGGCGTCTGCTTCTCCGCGGCCTCGAGGGCCGCGAGGAATTTGGCTCGCTCGGCCCGCTGGCGAATCAGGATCTCGTAGAAGAGCTCATCGACCGAGACCACCTGCAAGTGGATGACGCCGGACCGGCCGACCTGCGCACCCCTCGCGCATCGGTCCTCGGCCTCGGCCTGGATCCGGAGGATCGTGCCGATCGGCGGTGGGGAAACATGGAGATCGACATCGTACCGCGCCTGGTGATCGAGCACGCCCTTGCCGCCCGAGGGCACGGGCAAGGGCACCGTCTGTTTGGCCACCCTGGGCTCGCTCTTCCCCTCGGCATAACTCGTCCGCTCGATCTGAAGTCGGAGGGCGGCGAGCCCGAGGTCATCGGTGGCACCCATGGTGAGCGGGATCGTGGCGACGGGCGTGACGTGGCCGCCGACGCCCTGGGCACGAAGCGTCACCCGCGGATCGCGGTCCTTGAGCAGGCCGAGCGAGAGGAACGTCGGCTTCGAGTCGAGGCCCGACCCCTCGGAGGTGAGCCGGATCTCCAGGGTCGTCGCCTCACGCAGGGCCCAGCGGACCGCGAACGACCTTGGGTCAACGCGGTCGAGCGCGGGGGCGGCTCCCGGATGCACGTCCACGCTGGTCCGGGCGATCGGTTCGGACCCGACGAGGGTCAGCTCGACCTCGGTGTCGGGCAGGAAGACGAGCGACTGGCCGCTATCGGCGACCGCGCGGAACTCTCCCTTCGCTGTGCCCGGATCGCGGACGCGCAGCTTGACCGCCTGCAGCGACGGCCGATCGACACGATCGACCCTGATCGGGCCGAGCCAGTCGTCCCCACCGACAAGCTCGAAGGTCGACGACTCGGACGACGGCGGCAGCTCGTGCCGGAAGACCCCCGGTTCAACGGCGGTCATCACGGCGTCACGCACGGCCCCCTGAGGTGTCCGCTCGCGGAGGCGGACAGTCGGCGGGACCGCGGGAGATTCCGGACGCCGCCGGATCTCGAATGGCTCGCCCCGGCCCGGCAGGGACCAGCGATCGCCCCGCGACCGGAGGCCGGGAAGGTCGGCCCGGACCTCGAGCGTGAACGGTTCATCGCGCGGCACCAGCAGGCGATCGCCGTCCCCCACGCCGCTCACGGAGAGATAGGTCGCCTGGGGCC